>DAOQVG010000283.1:0-1968 GCA_035341435.1 Smithellaceae bacterium | reverse complement strand
GGAGTTCGACCGTAAAATGATTCACGAGAAATATAGTCGAGTATTGGAAGAATATAACCGGCTGACTGTCTGAGCCGGCAAGAGTCTGCGGAGGGCGCATGAAAAATTTTCGCCTCTATGGAAAAATACGGAAAGCGGAAAGCGGCAGGGGGATCGCCGGACTGATCGTTGAAGCGCTGCATGCCGACTTATTCATTGACGAGCTTGCCGGCGCTGCAAAATCGGGCCGCGGCGGTTCATTTTCCATTGACGTACCATCCGCCGGCCGCGCAAAGTCTGACCTGTATTTGAACGTTAAAACGCCGGACGGCAGATTGATCGCCTCTACCCGCAGTAAAATTATGACGGATGTGAAAGGCGACAAGGAAATCAATGTGGATATTCCCCGGCAGAGCAGAATTGCGGCCGGTCTGGAAAAGGAAAAACGTCCTCCGGCGGCAAGTCTTCCCGGCCGGCGGGAACAGTGGACAACGTGGACATTTCTTGCGGATAAAGCAGGCCAGACATCTTTGATGCGGCAGATACAAAGAGATATGTCCGGTAAAACCTCCATCCTGGAACTTATGAAACAGTATATGGATGAACTGTACTTGAATCCGGACAATAACTCACCCCAGTTCAATAAATTGATGGAGATTTTCCGGTCGGGAGCGACGCCGGAGGCCATTGAGGGCCATGTCTACGGTGTATGGATGTTTTTCCGGACCGGCGATCAGGAGGAACCTTTTTCCTCCGTCGGCAATATTCTGCAGGTTTTGCTGGGCACCGCCCTCGATGAACAATGCCCCTGGGTGGGGAAGACTTTTACAGCTCTGTCTCCGCATGAAGTCGATTCTCTTACGGAAGGCGCAATAGCGCCGGACCGTCGGGTTTTTCGCGCCGTAAATCATTTTCGGAAAATCGACCGGCGGCTTCCCAACAATGTCGCCTTTGAGCTCTTCAACATCTGGAACGGTCTGGATGATGCACCGCCCGATCAACAGGAAAAATTCGGCCATCAAAAAAACGGCGGGTATATTATCGCGGTTCAAGGCCCATCGATTTATCCTCCAACGGAGCGGGAAGTTTTTATTTTAAATTACCGCTGGAGAAAACTGGCCAATAAGCCGCCGCTATGCTGGTTGATCGATGAAGTGGTGCAGATAGCCGACGGCCTGTATCTGGGGCAGATCCTCAGCGCCACAAGGCGTTTACTGCGGCTTTATGATCCGCTGCGGCCCCCTGCGGATTACGTCTATCAGACCTTCGGTTATTTTTTGATGTTTTCCGGGGAGTGGAATGAAGAAGCGCAGCGGCTCTTTCCTTTTCTGGATATTCCTTCTTTAAAATGCTGAATTGCCGCCGGGGTGTTCTTTCCTAATGTCCCTCGACGTGTTGGCGAAAGAAGCGGTCGTTAAATATTTGCCGGTACTGCTCGTGAGCTTTTGCTTCCCAGCGCAGAGACTTCACGGCCTCCGGAACCGCTTTTCCCAGCAATGATCTTTTGGCCTGGCCCGCCGAATTGTAATCCAATAGTTCGCAGCGGTCATATCCTGCGCCCCGGATAAAATCAGCAATCTGCACAAGGTTTTCTTTCGTTGCCGTGATGCCGGGAATCAGCGGAATCCGCGGGATGATCAAAGCCCTGTTCTTCTTTGTCAGCTCCAGAAAATTGTCCAGAATTATTTTGTTGTCTTTTCCCGTCCATCTCTTGTGTTCACGGGAATCGATGAACTTGATATCGTAAAAAATCAGGTCAAGGCAGGGAAGCAGTTTATCCGTGAACTCTGTTAAATTAAAAAACCCCGCCGTTTGGATAGCAATGGAAATGCTGTTTTGTTTCAGCAGTGTCATCACCACCGACAGATAGTCCATATGCTGCGTCGGTTCTCCACCGGAGAAAGTAACGCCGCCGCCGGATGTTTCATAAAAAACCCTGTCGCGCAGCAGCTCCTGAGCCAATTGATGAGGCGGGTAATAAACTCCTAT
>DAOQVG010000282.1:0-2070 GCA_035341435.1 Smithellaceae bacterium | reverse complement strand
CCGCCGGTGCTTGTTTTTAATTATTAAATGATTCTTAACGGCAAAGACTTTAAGCGTCCTGTAAATTATGCGCTGGTCCGCATCGCCGACCGCCGTAAAAAAGATGAACTGCCGCCAGACAAACGCAACCGCCGGGAAAACAAATTGTTGCCTCCGGCGCCTAAACGTCCCATTGTCATTATTGATCCCCGCGCCGGACACGGCCCTGGAATCGGTGGTTCCAAAAGAAACTCGGAAATCGGCATGGCCCTCAATTACGGCCATCCTGTTTATTTCATCCTGTTTTATACCGAACCTCTACCCGGTCAAACTCTGGCCGATGTGGAAGAAGCGATGGCCAGATTCATGGAAAAAGTTATTGAATTGCATCCCAACGATGATGCACCCGCCGTCATGGGTAATTGTCAGGCCGGGTGGGCGGCGGCGCTTCTTTGCGCGGACCGGCCCGATGTTACCGGACCGCTGGTATTAAACGGCGCCCCTCTCTCCTACTGGAGCGGCGTATCCGGTGAGAATCCGATGCGCTACATTGGAGGTCTTCTGGGCGGCGTCTGGTTCAATGCCTTTTTAAGCGATCTGGGCAACGGCATTTTTGACGGCGCTAATCTGGTGGCTAACTTCGAGAATCTGAATCCGGCCAACACTATCTGGACGAAACAGTACAATGTTTATTCAGCGGTGGATACGGAAGAGGATCGTTACCTGTCCTTCGAGAAGTGGTGGGGCGGCTTCTTTATGATGAACACCGCCGAGATTCATTATATCGTCAGTAATCTTTTTATCGGCAATAAACTGGAACGCGGCGAACTGGAACTGCGCGAAGGGAAAAAGCTCAATCTCAAGAATATTAAACATCCGATCCTTGTTTTTGCCTCCCTGGGCGACAACATTACTCCCGCTCAACAGGCGCTCAACTGGATACCGCGTGTTTACAGTTCTGCCGATGACATTAAAAAACACGGACAAACAATAATTTATATCGTCCATAAGCAAATCGGTCATCTGGGCATATTTGTCGCGGGCAGCATCGCCAAGAAAGAACATCATGAAATCATCGCCAATTTCGATATGATCGATTTTATGCCGCCCGGCCTCTATGAAATGATTATTGAGGGAGATGTAAAAAGCGGCGATTTCACCACGAGATTTGAGGAACGAACATTCGCTGATATCGATGCTTACGGCGACGGGGTGCCGAATGAAGAGGATTTCAGGGTTGTCGCCAGGGTCTCCGAATTTAATGACAACATATACGAGATGATGATACGTCCCTGGGTTCAATTATGGACGACGGAGCTGTCCGGGGAAATTCTGCGCAACCTTCATCCCTTAAGACTTCAACGCTACATATTTGCGGACATTAATCCACTGATGCGGCCGCTGAAGAACATCGCCTCCATCGCCCGCAGGGAAAGGAAGCCTGTTTCTCCCGATAATCCTCTGCTCGCCATAGAAAAAGACTTTTCCGAATACATGGTCAGCTTGTTAAATATCTACCGGGATTACCGTGATCTCAATCAGGAGCTGTTATTCCGGACTATTTACGGCAGCGATCTGATCAGACAATTCTTCCCGCCAACCAGGGAAGAAGCAGTGGGGGAAACTGCCGAGAGTGCGCGCGAAGACCATGAAAAAATAATGCAGGATCTGGAGAAAGGCGGTGTGGCGGAAGGCCTGATTCGCGTCTTTGCAGCGATATCCAGGACCAGCCGCGGGATAAAGCGCCGTTATTTTGACTTTTCCGAGGAAGTAGCCCTCACCCACAAGGTACTGGGTAAAATTCCTTCCCCTAAATTCAAAAAGATTTTGAGGGAGCAGGACGCAATTCTTCACGCGGACGAAGATCGCGCAATTGAAGCGTTGTCCGTTCTGCTGAAAAATAAGGACGACCGGATCGACGCACTGGGAATAGCCCGTAGTCTCTGCCTTAGTGACGGCAAGTATACCAAGGAAGAAGAGGCCATGATCGAAAAGATCAAAAAGGCTCTGAAGCTGGAAAGCAAACACGACCCGGCTTTATCTTCAAAGCCGCGTGATTAAGTTCCCGGTTTCAGAAATCGGCGTTTTACG
>DAOQVG010000281.1:0-2130 GCA_035341435.1 Smithellaceae bacterium | reverse complement strand
CTACGACAACGAAGACATCATAGCGGTCCTGGACGGCAACAACACCCTGACCCAGAACATCACCCACGGCCCCGGCATAGACGAACCGTTGATACTGAAATCCAGCGCCAGCACCAACTACTATTACCACGCTGATGGATTGGGCTCAATAATCGCCCTGTCCGACGAGACCGGCGCCATAGCCGAAACCTACGAATACCAGGCCTACGGCAAACCGACCATCAAAGACCACACCGGTGCAGTCTTCGGTGCTTCCTCCGTCGGAAACTTCTACCTCTTTACAGCCCGGGAATACGACCACGAAACCGGGCTGTTTTACTACAGGACCAGATATTATGCTCCGGATATTGGGAGATTTGTGCAGGAAGATTTTCCACTATTGAGTTACGGTGAACTGCAAAATTTTAGCAATCTGCCAGAAACCCCCGGTCTTTTAAGGCCGGGGATGAATGGCAGCCCGGAGCGAAGCGGAGGCTAATTTTGGCATAATCTGGCCATGGGCAGAAGATACTGGAGCGGTGCGCATACAAGACACAGATTGCAGTACCATGTAGTCTGGATACCGAAATATCGAAAGAGGGTTCTAAAAGGCAAAATAGCCGTCCGGCTGAAGCAATTAATATTCGACGGATGTCGGATGAATCAGTGGTGGACAAAGCAGATCAGCATACAATCGGACCATGTCCACTTGCTGATACAACTGAACCCGCGGAATAGTATCGCGGAAGTGGTGCAGACTCTTAAGGGCGGAAGCAGCAGGGTGATACGAAAAGAGTTCCCGGAGCTTGAGGAATTTCTATGGGGAGACAGCTTCTGGTCGGACGGCTATTTTGCCGAAACGGTGGGGCAGGTAGATGAAGAAGTCGTACGGAAGTATATACAGGCCCAAGATACGCTCAAGTAGCCGCCAGATTATGCCAGAGGCGGGAAACCCCGGGCTTTAGCCCGGGGAGTGCGTTCATTTTGTATGCCTATGTTAATGACTCCCCAATAAATTTTTCAGACAGTTTTGGCCTATATCCATGTTGCCCTCAGGATATCCCTGGCATATTAGAGCGGATGAAAGACATACTCAATATAACATCAAATCAAACATACACGGAATCATCCGGTGACGTCGAATATGTCGCTGAAACCAGATGTTGGCCAGTTTTTGGTCCACAAGTGATTTATTTTTCCGGCTATTTCACGTTTAATCCAAGCGTGCGCCGCTGCCTGTCTGAGCATGAGAATGTTCACGCCAAACAATGTCGAGCCTTCGGATTTTGGAATTATGTCAACACATCACATCATGTCAAGGAAATGGAAGCTTATGCTGCAGAATTAAAATGCCTGCAAGATAAGTTAAATGGCAATGGAGAATGTTGTGAAGCGCAATGATCTGAGGGCAATTAACTGCTCCCCCAAAATATTATTCTCATTTAGCCTCATTCCCGGGGGAGCGCCTTCGAAATCCGTAGTGGGATATTTAAATGTTGTAATTCAGCAATTCTGGCTCTTTCTGGTGGGATTATTGTTCCTGCAAATTATCCTGATCTATATCCTGCGGATCGCACGCAGTTTTAGGGATAAAAAAGCATGGGTGTTCCTCCTGTATATATTCGGGAACTATCTTTTCTCAGTCGGGATTGCGGATCTTTCTATCTTGTATTGGGGTGCCGATTCGATAACCTCGTTTACAACTGGCATGGAATATGAATTATCTTACTTTGTCTTTTTTATTGTGACAAGCTATTTGACCCGAGGAATTGCAGAGGTTAAAGCGGTTTCTCCGCTTAAATTGGGACTTGCCTTGTGTTTATCATATTTTTTTCTTCACACTCTTCACTTTGCGGCATATATCAAGGAAATACCGACTGGAAATACTTATCCAGTAATACCGTTTTGGAGTTTTCTGTCACATAAGTTTATAAGTTATTGATTTGCATTTGGCCTTAGCGCGAATTGATTGTACAGTTAGAGATAAGCGATATCGCCCGTAATTGCCGGGCTTAGTCTTTGACAAATCGAAGGCACACTGAAATGGCCGGGGAAAACTGACCGGATTTAGGCTGACTTTTAGGTGAAAAAGTCAGTATAATAAGGCTTGTATGGCGGCCGCATGGTGGGGGCCTGCGGCGCGCGGGGAAC
>DAOQVG010000280.1:0-2194 GCA_035341435.1 Smithellaceae bacterium | reverse complement strand
TCGGCGTTGGTAACAAAGTAAGGAGAAAGGTAACCGCGATCAAACTGCATACCTTCTACGATTTCCAGCTCCGTTTCGAGACCTTTGGCTTCTTCAACAGTAATAACACCTTCTTTACCGACTTTCCCCATGGCCTCTGCAATAATATTGCCGATCGTTTCATCGTTATTGGCGGAGATTGTGCCAACCTGGGCAATTTCTTTTTGATCTTTGGTGGGTTTGCTCATTTTGCCGAGTTCTGCAACAACAACTTCAACGGCTTTATCAATGCCTCTCTTGATATCCATCGGGTTGCTGCCGGCGGCGACGGCTTTAACGCCTTCGCGGTAAATGGCCTGCGCCAGGAGAGTTGCAGTGGTGGTGCCGTCGCCGGCGACATCGCTGGTCTTGCTGGCGACTTCTTTCACCATCTGGGCGCCCATGTTCTCAAATTTGTCTTCCAATTCAATTTCTTTGGCCACTGTTACACCGTCTTTTGTTACATTAGGTGAACCGAAAGTTTTATCAATTATTACGTTACGGCCTTTCGGACCAAGAGTCACCTTAACTGCATCCGCCAGGGTGTTGACACCCTTCAGCATCGATTTTCTAGCTTCTTCATCATAAAGAAGTATTTTTGCTGGCATCGTTTGTATTCCTCCTTCTTATTTACTATTCTTAATATTATTATTTTTCGATAACGCCTACAATGTCGTCTTCTCTCATAATCACAAATTCTTCGCCATCAATCTTGACATCGGTTCCGGCATATTTGTTGAAAAGAATTTTGTCGCCTTCTTTGATATCCATTTTGATCAGCTTCCCATCAGAGGCTACTTTCCCCTTACCGACAGCAATAACTTCTCCTTCAATCGGTTTTTCTTTGGCTGAATCCGGGATGATAATTCCCCCCTTGGTTTTTTGGTCTTCTTCCACACGTTTCACAAGCACTCTATCCTGTAAAGGTCTGATTTTCATGCTATTTCTCTCCTTTTCTCTTTATTTTTTAATTTATATAATTTAATGGTTTAGCGGCGCTATATTATGCACTATTTTCGCCGTGTCAAGGTTTTTGAAAAATTTTTCTTGTTTTTTAAAGTGCTGATTTTTTTAGAAAATGTTTTCCAGCAATTCTTTCAGGGAACTGACGGCGCAAATTTCCATTTTCGCTGTTTTAGTTAAATGAACCGTGTTTGTTTTTGGCGCCAGGGCACGGCTGAAACCCAGCCTCGCGGCTTCCCTGATTCTTAAGTCCATTTGCGAAATGGCCCGCACTTCACCGGCGAGCCCGACTTCACCCAAAACTACCGTATGCGGATCAATAGGACGGTCCAGAAAGCTTGACGCCATAGCCGCAACGATGCCGAGATCAACCGCCGGTTCTTCCACCCGGACACCTCCGGCGACATTTATAAACACATCCGAGCCGCTTAAATGCAGACCGCAAATCTTGTCGAGTACGGCGATCAAAAGGGAAACCCGGTTGTGATCAACGCCGATGGCTGTGCGCCGGGGCGTTCCCAGATTGGTGACGCTGACCAACGCTTGAATCTCCACCAGAATCGGCCTGGTTCCTTCCAGACTGGGCACAACAACTGATCCCGCAACATTTTCCGGCCGCTCGGCTAAAAAGAAAGCCGAAGGATTGGGCACTTCTTTCAATCCCCTGTCCTGCATTTCAAAGACGCCGATTTCATTGGCCGGACCAAAGCGATTTTTAATACTGCGGATAATCCGGTAAGCATGGCCGGAATCGCCCTCAAAATACAGGACTGTATCGACCATGTGCTCCAGGACTTTAGGGCCGGCAATGGAGCCGTCTTTCGTCACATGGCCTATGAGAAAGACAGGAATGCCATGCTTTTTGGAAAACAAAATCATCTTTGAGGATGCTTCCCGCACCTGGCCGACGCTGCCCGGCGCGGACATCAGGTCCGCCGAATAGACTGTTTGAATGGAATCGATAACAACTATACCGGGCTGAACGGATTTTATCTGTTCCTGAATCCTTTCGAGGGAAATCTCCACCAGCACCAATAAATCTTTGCACGATGCGCCAATGCGATTGCTGCGCAGTTTAATCTGCTGCGCCGATTCTTCACCGGAAACGTAGAGAACTTTTAACCCTTTTTCCGCCAGCCGGTGCATCATCTGCAAAAGCAGCGTCGACTTGCCGATGCCGGGCTCGCCGCCGACCAGAATCGCCGATCCGGCG
>DAOQVG010000279.1:0-2208 GCA_035341435.1 Smithellaceae bacterium | reverse complement strand
TCCGCCGCTTTCAGCATTTCCGGCAGCAGTTTTTCCACTTCGGCAATCCGGCTGCCGGGGAGAAGACCAATGGTAGTTTTATTTTCGGGAATGTTGAATTTTTTTCGCGATTCCGGTTTGGAATAATTCGGCACTACCAGATCCAGCAGGGGATGGCCGACATACTCAACCGTAAAACCTTTCTCTTTGTACGTGTCAACTTCAAAGGGCAGGATAACAGCCATTTTATCGACAACTTTTTTAATCTTTCTAATCCTGCCCTTGCGTGAGGCCCAGACCTGCGGGCTGACGTAATAGAATACTTTTATCCCTCGTTTACGCGCTTCGGGGGCGAGACGGAGGTTAAAAGCGGCAAAATCGATCAGAATGACCAGATCAGGCTGGAAATCATCCAGGGATTTCTTCGCCAGATCCAATACTTTTAAAAACTTGTGTAATTTAACGATTATTTCGGTAAAACCGAGAACCGCCATCTCGGAAGTATTAGCGAGTAATTTTACACCGGCTCCGGCCAGCTTATTGCCCCCGATCCCGTAGAACTGAAGCGTCGGATCAAGCTTTAACATCTCCTGCACAACGCCGGCGCCATGCATATCACCGGATGCTTCGCCGGCAATAATCATCACTGTTTTGGCTTTGGTCATGGGAATTTATTCTTCAAAAGGTACTTCTGACTACATCAGCAATCAGTTGGATTTCTTCGCCTGACAATTCCGGAAACATCGGCAGAGAAAGAACCTCCCTGGCGCACATTTCGCTGACCGGCAGTGAAGTTGAATAATCGTATAATTTAACAAAGACCTCCTGCTGATGCAGGGGGACGGGATAATAAACTGCACTTGCGATTTCCTTTTCCGTCAGGGCGCGGGCGATCGCGTCGCGGTTTTGCGCGCGGATTGTAAACTGGTGGAAAACGTGCTCGCTGCCTTCCGTCACCAACGGTGGAATAATATTTTTATTGTCCAGCGCGGCACAGTAGGCGGCCGCATTGCTGCGGCGGGCCTCATTGAACTGATCTATATACTTTAATTTTACCCGCAGAATGGCGGCCTGGATTTCATCCAGCCGGCTGTTGTAGCCGACTTCCGAATGATGGTAGCGCACCTGGCTGCCGTGATTGCGCAGCATTTTTACCTGCCGGGCGATCGTTTCATCTTTGGTGATAACCATGCCGCCGTCGCCATAGCAGCCTAAATTTTTACTGGGGAAAAAACTGAAACAGCCGACATCGCCGATTGTACCGGTGCGCCGGTTTGAATATCGGGCGCCGAAAGCCTGGGCGCAATCTTCGATTACTTTGAGGTTATGTTTTGCGGCTATTTGCATGATCGGTTCCATGTCGGCCGGATGGCCAAAGAGATGGACCGGAATAATAGCTTTTGTCCGCGGTGTAATTTTTTCTTCAATCAGGCCCGGATTGATATTAAAAGTATCGGGACAGATGTCGACAAAAACGGGAATGGCGCCCAGCTGGGCGACTACTTCCGCCGTGGCGATAAAAGTGAAGGGAGTTGTAATTACTTCATCGCCGGACTTTATGCCGCAGGCCCGCAGCGCCAGCAGCAAGGCGTCCGTGCCGTTGGCAACGCCTACGGCATATGGCAGGCCGTGATAAGCGGCGACTTCTTCTTCCAGTTGGCCGACATTCGGCCCGAGAATAAACTGTGTTTTTTCCAGAACATCACTTACAGCCGCATCAATTTCCATTTTTAAGGCGGCATATTGCCTCTTTAAATCTACCATGGGAATCATACTTAGATTACCTCTGCAGTTTTCATTTTCCGGATGATATCAATGGCCAGATCGAGCGATTGGCGGGCATCTTCACCGGAGACAAGGGGGCGGGAACGTTTGGTTACCGCGTCGAGGAAAGAGCGAATTTCTTCTTCCAGGGGATCGTGGCTGCCTATTTCGAGATTATTCTGATAAATTTCTATCTTGCCGGCTTCATTTTTTCTCTTGCCTAAAGATAAAATTTCCCGTTTCCGGCAGTCGACGGAGTGGTATCCCTCCGTACCGAAAAAACGGATTTTCTGCATGGTCTTCACGCTGATTCGGCTGGCTGTAATGTTGGCCACGCAGCCGGTGGCAAAAGAGAGCCGCACGTTGGAGATGTCAATTCTGCTGGAAAGTACGGGAATGCCGACCGCCTCTACCGAGGTGAGCTTCGAATTGACAAACTTCAGAATAATATCGAGGTCATGAATC
>DAOQVG010000278.1:0-2295 GCA_035341435.1 Smithellaceae bacterium | reverse complement strand
TGCATAGCTTCGACCTGGTCCGAGCCCCAGGGTAATCAGACCATCCCGCAGAGCACCCAGGTAAACAGCGTTGCTTTTTATTTCATTGATTTCGGTTAATTTTTCCGTGGACGGCTCAAATACCGCAAAAACCGGACGATCCGGCGCATAGTTGAAATAATCACTTTTTTCATTGCCCATATTACTGCCTGTGCCTGCCGCAGAAAGCACCTTTTCCCGCAAAGCAGCGGATAATAAATGTACATCTCTTTGGTCGAGACTGATGTGTTCGGGTTCAAGGAGAGCAAGACGCTTTTGCAGATAACTCCTTCCCTGCGGCGGTAAAAAAGCAATCCGGCAGCCGATCTGCAAGGCGGCGGCAAGTTCTATCATCAACTCGACGCCTGTTGTCCGTATGACGCAGACTGTTTTTTTGTTTTCAACCCCCTGTGCCTTCCAAAGCGCTGCTTTGGCCGACGCCCGTTCATGCAGCTCTTGATATGACAGGTTTTTCAAGCCGGATTTTCCCTCATAAAAAATGAAAGCCGGATTCGAATTATTTATATTGCGGAGGATCAGATCATGATAAAAATTGTATCTTTTAAAAAGAGTGCTGGTTGTTTTAACGGGAAATATTTCATCGGCGGCTTCTTTAAACGATTGCCAGAATTCCTGACCGGCACCGTAACTATTGTTGAGCCAGTTCCAATGAGGACAAGGCTGCTGCCCTTCCATACGCAATTCATTTTCTATCGGGGTAATCTGCATTCTTCCTCAGCGTAGATCCTTAAAATCGTCGACGTCATCAGACCTGTTTCAGTCACTGACGATATTCTTGCATTCCAAATTATTTTCTTTGATTTTAATAGAATACTTTGACTCCAGCGGTGTTTCGAAAAGCAGCTTCCAATTCTTTCCTGGATTGGTAAACAAGCCATAAACGCCGATGTTAACTTCATCCGGTTTAATAATTTCCACGGAAAGTTTTTCCTCTTTCCCCGGAATCAAAATCCGCCAGGCAAGAAGGCTCTGGTCGCGCGGTTCGGCATATATTGTATCCGTCACATCCTCGTAACTTTCATTCAGAAACACTTGTTTATTTATTTTGCGAATGACAATGTAAACAGACCTCTCTTCGTTGGCTTTTTTGTCGGCAATTAAAACGAAGTTAACTTTTTTAACGTGTTTAGGAGCGCTGCAGGCCTGCACCATCATTGCAAAAAAAGATAAAATGGCGATCAGCACGAAGCAGTTGAAAATCGTTTTCTTACGGGTTTCCATGTTTGTCTTTATCTCTCGGAATCTCGAAAAAACCTGGTTATATCGGCTTCAGTGCGCCGATTAATTTCTCGGAAGAATTATCGCCCCCCAGGGATCCTGCTTGAATGTCAGTTTTATTTCTATCGGATGACTCTTAATTTTATCGGATGTCGGATCAA
The DNA here is from genome assembly GCA_035341435.1 of Smithellaceae bacterium. Classification (GTDB taxonomy): domain Bacteria; phylum Desulfobacterota; class Syntrophia; order Syntrophales; family Smithellaceae; genus MVRV01. Next base: position 877 of record DAOQVG010000278.1, on the reverse strand, counting down.
TCACCCACCTCACGTCATTCTTCAGTCCGCCGCCGCTCTTCTTATTTCCGGAATCAGTATTTTTCTCCATGTCTCCATATTCCTCGGTTTTCTTCAAAAGCTTATGGAAGCACCAGTTGGAATTGGCAATTTCAATGCTGCTCTTATATTTAACAGTTCCCCTGCGCGGCATAAGTTCGACCCCTATGGAAGCCGGACAGGAATTTTGCCATTTTATCTTCAGAGACGCCCAGGATAGCTGCTGGTTAAAAGACATTAATGATGATTGTCCAACCGTAACGTAAGATAAAACAGGCACCGGTTCGTCCGGCATTACTTTCGGCAGAGGATTGGGCTTGACCCTGAACTCCAGGGGGCGGGCGTTGCCTTCTTTATCCCAGAAAATATTGGTCAGGCTGGAAACAGTATTTAACGTTGCCAACATTTTAGGCGGCAATTTGGGAAGTCCGTACGGCCCCGGATTGCTTTTCCACTTGCCGCCGGCTTCCTTGCAGTACGGCGCAATAGTCTTTTGAAATGCCTGCCAGAAGCGCCCCTGCGGGTGTGTGGCGTTGGTAATATCGTCTACATCCGCGTCATCCGCGGACGTCGGATTAAAAGGAAATTTATGGTAAAGCGGGCTGATGTTTTCTTCCCTGATTTCATTCCATGACTGGGCTATCTTTTGCTCAACTTCATGCATCCCTAAAAAGTATGCAGTCCAGACCGGCGCCAGAAAAAGATCACGCCACTTCTTGGTTATGCCGACGCTGTCCAGCCATTGCATCGCCAGATTCAGGTAGGAATCTTTGTCCTGCTTATTGATGGCAAATGCTACCTGCCCAAGGGGTGTAAGCTGACTCTTCAGGGGTGCGAAGGAATCATCTTTGTCATTTTT
>DAOQVG010000277.1:0-2364 GCA_035341435.1 Smithellaceae bacterium | reverse complement strand
GGCAATCGGCCTGGAGCGCAGCAATCTGCATAAAAAATTGAAAAGCCTCAAAGTAGACGTCAAGAGTGATTTATTGACGGACTTGTAAAAAGGCCGGATTACAGGGCCATCACAAGTTCCGCTAAATTTTATTGTTCATCTGCTTTCTCATGTCGGAAACGGAAAATTTGTTGAAGGGAAGAAAAACGGCTCCCAGAACGATTACGATAATCATGGCTAAGAAGTGATAAACAACGGCGTAAGACAGGGCTTCTGTTTTCGCGATGCCGAAGAGTCCCAGTCCTAAAATACAACTGAAATGCCAGCTGCCGATGTAGCCGGGGGCGGTGGGAATGGCGATGCCGACCATGAGGATAACCATAACTACAAACGACGCCATGACCGGCAGTTCAAAGCCGAAGGCTTCGAATAAGATATAAATAGCCAGCACATCCAAAAGCCAGACTGTGGCCGAAAGAAACAATAAATAAAACAGCAATCTGATGTTGACGATGATTTGAAATCCGTCGATAAAACGGTGGAGAATTTCATCGATCTTGTTGGCAAATTTCCCCGGTAATCTGCTTAAAATCCGATTGATGATCTTTAAGGCTGCATCCCTGCGCCAGACCAGTCCCAATATGCAGCCAAATATTGCCAAAGTAAGAGCAAAAAGCAGCAGGCTCGATTGAATCATCCAGGAAGGCAGATCGGTAAGGAGCAGAATTATAACGGCGATGGTCAATACGGAAAAACTGTCGAGCACTCTTTCCACAATGATAGTGCCCAATGCCGACGACATTTGAACGGCGCTTTTTTGGGCGATTAAATATGGCCGGGCCAGTTCACCGATGCGTGCGGGGATGGCCGCGATCGCCAGGAAACCGACGGAAGTAACGGAAAACAGGGAAAGCTGGTCAATTTTTTCCAGAGGCTGCAGAATAACCCCCCAGCGATACGACCGCAGCCATTGCATTAAAAAGGCGACAATTAAGAAAAGCCCGACATAGCCGACATGTATTTGCTGCAGATGGCGGACAATGTCCTGAAAATTGATTCCTCTTATCGACAAATAGACCAGGACGGCGCTGATGATGATGCCGAATATAATTTTTTTATTCATTACTTGTCCGGTCCGGGTCTCTTTTTATAATTTATTTATTTTGGGCCAGATGCGCGGCGATTTTGTCGTGCAGCAATTGAGAGGACAATCTGTTGCCAATGATTCCCACTCTGATGGAGACGGTTGTCAACTCCTTGGATTTATATTTGATATCAAATTGAACTTTTTCGTCGTTAATGAGCGTTGTGATCTTTCCCTGGGCGATTTCTTTGACCGGAATGACTTCGGTGCCGCGCATATCAGCTATGGTTTGCTCGCAGGCATTCCAGACTTTATCAAAAGACGAATAGTAGTCGGTTTTTAATTCTCCGTTAACGAAAACGTACGTTCCCGTGCCGGCGCCAACTGCGGCCCCGCCGACAACGAGCGGTACGCAACCCGAAAAAAGAAAAGCAGCCAGCAACAAAATAATAATACTGCAATTGTTTCTCTTCATGTTTCCGCCTCCGGTGTTCTGAAATTCTGAAAACTTAATTTTTTTAATCATATGTTTGGTGTGATTGCAATAACAAACATAAAATAATACTTAATACATTGACTTGTCCGGCTGGCTGATTTTTTCAAATTCCTTTAAAAGCTCTTCCTGCTTTTTAGTGAGATTGACCGGGGTTTGCACGAATATTTCGATGATCTGATCACCGCGACCGTGGCCCCGCAGATGGGGAATGCCTTTGCCCTTCAAACGCAGTGTATTGCCGCTTTGTGTGCCTTTCGGTATCTTTATTTTTTCCCTGTTTTCGAGCGTCGGTACTTCAATTGTGGCGCCCAGCGCCGCCTGGGTGAAGGAAATGGGTATGCGGCAATGGACATCATCTTCAGACCGGGTAAAAAATTCGTGATCTTGAACTCTCAAGAAAACATAAAGATCACCGTCAGGACCGCCCTGCTCGCCGGGTTCACCCTCGCCGCGCAGGCGCAAACGGGAGCCAGTGTCAACACCGGCCGGAATTTTCAACTGGACATTTTTCTTTATGGCCTCTTTGCCCTCTCCGTGACAGCAAGTGCATGGTTGGGAAAATGTTCTGCCGCTGCCGCCGCAATGGGGGCAGGTGGTGCTGATGGTAAAGAAACCGCGCGACTGGATTACCTGACCGTGCCCCTGACACATGTGGCATGTTTCCGGGTGGGTTCCGGCAGCGGCTCCGGTGCCGCTGCATTCATGACAGGTGGCTAATTTTTCCAGCTCAATGGCGGTCGTTGTGCCAAAGGCGGCGTCGTGAAAGGAAATTTTTAAATCGTAGCGCAAATCAGCGCCGGCGCGG
>DAOQVG010000276.1:0-2402 GCA_035341435.1 Smithellaceae bacterium | reverse complement strand
AGGCGAGGATCTGGTGGAGGATCCGCATTGTCATACCTATGTTCCCGTAAGTCAGGCCTATAGAAAAGAAATAGGTGGAAAAAGTTATTATTTCTGCAGTAAAGAATGCTGTGAAACTTATATTTCAGAAAAAAAGTAATGAAAGGTTAATAGGGAGAATATGAAGTTTTTTATTGATACGGCAAATATCGAAGAAATCAAGGAAGGCTTGAGCCTGGGCATGGTGGATGGCGTAACGACGAATCCATCCCTGATTGCCAAGGAGAAAAAAGGATTTGACGCGGTTGTTAAAGAAATTCTGAAGAATGTCAAAGGGCCGGTAAGTCTGGAAGTAGTAAGTCAGGATGCAAAGGAAATGTTTGCCGAAGGTAAGAAACTTGTGCGTTTAGGCGAGAATGTCGTAATTAAGGTTCCAATCTGCACGGAAGGTTTAAAAGCGACGCGAATGTTTGCCGACGCCGGTATAGATGTCAATCAGACTTTGATATTTTCTCCCCTTCAGGCGCTCATGGCCGCAAAAGCGGGCGCCCGTTACGTCAGTCCGTTTGTCGGCAGATTGGACGACATTTCCCATGACGGCATGGAACTGGTGGAGCAGATAATTACAATATTCGATAATTACGGATATGATGCGGAAGTTATTGTGGCCAGCATACGCCATCCGCGTCATGTTCTGGACGCGGCGTTAATGGGCGCTGATATCGCCACCATACCTTTCAAGGTGATTGCCCAGCTGGCGGCGCATCCTTTAACGGATAAAGGAATCGAACTGTTTTTGGATGATTGGAAAAAAGTACCGCGGAAGTAAGGTAAAATTGCTATTTCCGGCGAGTTAAACGGAGCAGATTTGGCAACATGATTGCGAAACAAGTGATATTCAATTTGCCCAATACAATTACCTTGATCAGGCTCAGCGTCGTGCCTTTTCTCTTTATTTTGCTCTGGTCACCGGGTGAATTCTGGAGCCTTGTTCTGGCGATTCTCTTTGTCGCCGCGTCGATTACCGATCTGCTCGACGGTTATATTGCCAGAAAATATCAGCTTGTTACAACGATGGGCAAGTTTCTGGACCCGATTGCGGACAAGCTGATGATCAACACGGCGATGATTCTGATGATTCCCATAGGCCGCATTCCGGCATGGATTGTAGCTCTGACGATTATTCGGGACTTTGTCGTCGATGGAGTAAGAAGCATAGCTTCTTCCGAAGGTCTTTTCATTCAGGCGAGCCGTCTGGGCAAACAAAAGACTTTAGCCCAGATAATCGCCGTAACGGCGTTGCTGATCCATTATCCGATTTTTGGCGCTGATGCCCATCGGGTTGGAATAATCGTTCTTTACGTCGCCTTTGTATTGACCGTATATTCCGGCACCAACTACTTTATCCAATTTTATAAAAGAGCTGGAAATAATTGATTATGTCCGGTTTGCCGAAACGTAATTATTCCAAAATCGATCTCCCGCAAATAAGCAGAGCGCTCTTTTATCCGCGTTATGATTCTGTCGAAATAGAAGAAAATAAATACCTCAAACGCGTGATGATACCGGTCGGCGACGGCGTTTTCATAAGTTCCATCTGGGCCGCTATGGAAAAGGCGCCGGCAACAATTTTGTTTTTTCACGGCAACGGCGAAATATCCTCCGATTACATCGATATTGCAGGAATATTCTGGCAGATGAATATTCGCTTTATCTGCGTTGATTATCGGGGATACGGACGTTCCTCGGGTGATCCTGAGGCCAGCCTGATGATTCGCGATGCTCACGATATTTTCCGATATGTTTATTCGCATACGAGGGAAAAAAAAGAACCGCTGATTATTATGGGGCGTTCTCTCGGTTCCGCCCCGGCGCTGGAAATCGCGGCTGAATATGCTGAGAAGATCGACGGGTTAATAATAGAAAGTGGTTTTGCTGAAACCCTGCCGCTGCTAAGAACACTCGGAGTTGATCCGAATCACCTGGAAATTAAAGAAGAATACGGCTTCGCCAATGCGGATAAAATCAAGAATTTCAACAAACCTCTGTTGATTATCCACGCCGAGGATGATTATTTAATTCCACTCTTACAGGCGGAGAAATTATATGCCGCAGCAAATGCACCGCAAAAAAAAATCCTGAAGATACCCAATGCCGGTCACAATGATATTTTTGTCGCCGGAATCAAAGCATATTTGACTGCTGTAAGCGAACTGGTGAAATCAGCATTGCAATATCAAGGGGCGGATGAAAATTAATTTACGGCGGCAATTACTTTTTTGTTGACAAGAAAACTTTATTTGTTATAGTCACGACCATCCCAATGAGCGGGCGTAACTCAGTGGTAGAGTGCTACCTTGCCAAGGTAGACGTCGACGGTTCAAATCCGTTCGCCCGCTCCATTTTTTTATGGCGGCATAGCC
>DAOQVG010000275.1:0-2435 GCA_035341435.1 Smithellaceae bacterium | reverse complement strand
GATCACCTGGCCGTCCTGCACAAAGCATACACTGTTGGATTGCGTGTACTTCAGCGTAATCAGGGCAAGTACCAGATCACGCTTCTGGACATCAGTCATAGTCTTGTTTTCAGTCACAATATTGTCCAGCATGCTGCCGTCGATCTTCAGGCTGTTGCGGCCCTGTTCAAAGGTAATGCCGAACACCTGTTTATGCTCTATAGAGGCCGGCACGTAGGCGGGGTCGACGGAAACCACGTTGTAGTTGCCGTTTTTCTTGGATTTTAAAATTTCCAGCGCTTCCGGCTCGTAACCCGGAGCGATGATGCCGTCGGTAACCTCATTTTTGATGATCTTTGCCGTGGGTACGTCGCAGACGTCGGAGAGCGCAATCCAGTCGCCGAAACTGCTCATGCGATCCGCCCCGCGGGCGCGCGCATAGGCGCAGGCCAGTGGTGATAGCTGCATGGCGGCGTCGAGATGATACATCTTGCGCAAAACTTCGTCCAGGGGGAAGCCCAGGGCGGCTCCGGCGGGGGAAACATGTTTAAAGGAGGCCGCGGCAACCATGCCGGTATTCTCTTTGAGCTCTTTCACCAGCTGCCAGCTGTTAAGCGCATCCAAAAAGTTGATATAGCCGGGCTTGCCGTTTAATACGACAACCGGCAGATTGCTGCCGTCCGCCATAAAAATCCGGGCGGGTTTCTGGTTGGGGTTGCAGCCGTATTTAAGTGCTATTTCGTTCATGAATTATCCCTCCACCGTTTTGTATTTATTGATGATAACGTCCTCATAGGCCCGGGTTTTAAGATCGATGGCGCGCACAAACAGGCTGACCTTATTGTCTTCGTTCAGGGCTGCCCACAGCTTGCCGGCATATTCATTGGGATCTTCCTCGTCGATGGCGACGTGCAAAGGCTCGCCCGCAAAACTGGGGATAGGCGTTCCGTTACATTTGTAGGTGCTGATGAAGTGTCCTTCACCGGCCAGGGGTTCGGAATAGTCGAAGGTAAAACGCTGCACGCTCTTTTCATTGCCGTCGCAGCTCTTCAGAATGCTGAGCTTATAGCCGCCGGTAAGCATATCCACCACGCCGGAAATGCGGGGCGTCCAGTTGGGACCGTCGTCCTCAAAGGTGCGGGTCAGAAGTGCGGCTTCAAAGCCAAAACCCGGAAAATCGTTGTGCGCCATGAAATCGCGGATAGTGTCGGTCTGATCGCCGTTGGTCACAATCGTCGTGTTTTCGTAAGTCAGAACGGGGTTATAAATAATCAGGTGCGGGTCTGTCATTTTGGAAGGATCGGCCGCCATGGTGCGGATGCCGCCGTCAATGGGATCAAAAACACGGTTGCGGCTGTTGACGCTGCGTCCCATGATAAAGTAGCCAATCACGGCTTTGTTTCCACTTGGAGTCTTTCCGATGCAGATGCCCCGGCCAGGATATTCATTGCCAGCCAGGTATTCGTATAAGTTCACTTTCATTTTTTAACTTCTCTCCTCGATTAAGTGTAATAATAAGTAGTATTTCAAGAAAAATCCCTGGCGGGAAGGAGGCTTCGCCGGTTGGTCGCTGCCCGATCCAGCCGTTTTAGCAATCCGCCGGCGGGAGTCAGGGGGCGTTGCCGCCGCGATGTCATCATTAATGGGAAATGGAATAAGACACGAATTGCGAAACCCCGCCGATTTTACACACTCCTCCCTTCACGCCGGTAAACCAGGTCATTTTCTTCCGATATTTTATCTCCGGTGTGGCGTATTCATCATTTCGGGGCTTTTGGCAGTTCGGGGAATTTCACATCGAGGACGGCATTCCATTTATCCACCAAAGATTTGATGCTTTCCATCAATTCGGAAATATCACCTTCAATTGAAATAGAACGGATTTTATCCCCCTGAGCAATCCGGTTAACAACATCCTGATCGGCTTCGCTTAACACTTCGCCGAAGACGGTGTGATGGTCGTCGAGCCACGGCGTCTGCACATGTGTAATAAAAAACTGGCTGCCGTTGGTTTGCGGACCGGCGTTGGCCATGGAAAGGATACCCGGTTTATTGTGGCGGAGCCCGGCGACAAACTCATCCTGAAATCGATATCCGGGTCCACCGCGGCCATCACCTTCGGGACAACCGCCCTGAATCATGAAATCAGAAATAACACGATGAAAGTTTAAATTATTGTAATAACCGCGGCGCGCCAGATTAACAAAATTACCGACGGTAATCGGTGTTTGATCGGCAAAAAGCCGTAAGCGGATTGTTCCTTTGTCGGTTTCAATAACAGCTGTAAGTTCGTTTTTCATTAATTTCTCCTTATTTTTAACATCGCGAAACTCTAGATACTTAGAGCTAATATGTCAAGGCAAAAACAAAGTTCCCATGCGTAATTCCATTTCCAAATCATAGATGATACCGCGGCGGCTAGGAGGAGGCGACGAGGCGTATTATACATACGTTGA
>DAOQVG010000274.1:0-2523 GCA_035341435.1 Smithellaceae bacterium | reverse complement strand
AGTATGCGCTGCAAAATGAACACCGGGTGCAAAAAATGATCCTGCTGGCGCCGGCGCTGATGCTGCCGGAATTCACACCGGCGCCAGCAGGATCATTTTTTGCACCCGGTGTTCATTTTGCAGCGCATACTGGGCGGCCATCAGACCGCCGTAACTTGATCCCACGAGAATCAGATTATCTTTCCCGGCAAGCAATTTCGCCAGTTTTTGCATCCGCTCGTTAAAGCCGCCGAAATAATCTTCAACAATCATTTGGGAAAAATTTATGCGGAAAAATTGTCCCTTGGTACCTTGTGACGTGCTTTCAAGTCCATGAATAAAAACCAATGTATTAGTCATCTTTTTGTCCTTTAAAAATTATTTCAATTTTACATTGATCCAATTATGGCAGTATGTTAGGAGTCGCGCAAGAGGAGATTTTACTATGGCTACAGTTTTACCATTTAGAGCGATTCGTCCGCAGCGCCGGTTTGTATCACAAGTTGCCGCCCTGCCTTACGATGTTATGACCCGCGAGGAAGCAATAATTGCCGTTGAAGGAAAGCCTTTGAGTTTTCTGCATGTGGAAAAGTCGGAAATCGACGTTCCCGATCAGACCAGGGACCATGATCCGGTGATTTACGAAACGGCGCAGCGCAATTTTAACAAAATGATGGAAGATGGCGTGTTATTTCAGGATGATTCTCCCTGCTTTTATATTTACCGTCAACAGATGGGGACGCAAATTCAAACCGGTATTGTCGGCGTTGTAAGCGCCGGGGAATACGACGAAGGTAAAATCAAAAAACATGAATTCACGCGGCAGGACAAGGAAGAAGACCGGATCAACCATGTGAATAAAGTTGATGCGCAAACCGGACCGGTATTTTTAACCTACCAGTCTCGTCCGCGGTTAAACGACCTGATCGGGCAAGTGACAAAAAACGATCCCGAATATGATTTTACCGCCGAAGACGGCGTAATTCATACCGCCTGGCTGGTGGATGATGCCGGCCAGATTGAAGAGATAAAAAAAGAATTTGCGGCCATCGGCGCTTTGTACATTGCCGACGGACATCACCGCGCCAAAGCGGCTTCCTCCGTTGCCCGCCTGCGGCGCGGGAACGATAATTCGCCAGTCAGCAGAGAGTACGACAAAGTCCTGGCAGTGCTCTTTCCCCATGATCAATTAAAAGTAATGGACTACAACCGGGCAGTGAAAGACTTAAACGGTTTGACGCCGCAGGAGTTTATGGAGAAAATAAGTTCCTGCTTTGCAGTCAGCGAAAATTTTGCCTCCAGATCACCGCAAAAATTCCATGATTTCGGGATGTATTTACAGGGTAAGTGGTATCAGCTGACCATCAAGGAAGGAATCTATAATGATAAAGATCCTGTAGCCCGTCTGGATGCGGCAATATTGCAGGAGCATCTGCTGGCGCCGGTTCTGGGGATTAAAGACCCGCGCACCGACGACCGCATCAAATTCATCGGCGGCATCCGCGGCATGGACGAACTGGAGAAGCTCGTGGATAAAGACGGGTTTGCCGTCGCTTTTTCTCTTTATCCGACCACCATTGAACAGGTAATGAGCGTGGCCGACGCCGGCGCCGTCATGCCGCCGAAATCCACCTGGTTTGAACCGAAGCTGAGGAGCGGGATGTTCGTGCATAAACTGTCGTAGCAACAATCAATACTTGAAGCTCTTGGAAAAATTTCCAGCCTTGATTGCAATTGGATTCATAAGCAAACAATTTGTTCTGTTTTACTTTTTTATAGGCAAGAAATGAAGTTGGCTGAATCTGAAACAGTGGAACTGAAAAAGTCAACCAGTGAACTCAAGGCGGGGATAGTTTCATTGGTAGCTATGCTGAACAAGCATAAGCGAGGTGAGCTATGGTTTGGGATTAAAAATGACGGTACAGCTGTAAGCTATCACATTTCAGAAGCAACTTTACGGGAAGTTTCAAGATCAATCGGAGATCACATCGAACCTAAAGTCTATCCATCTATTGAAAAAGTCATGGTTGATGAAAAGCCTTGCATCAGAGTGATGGTGGAGGGAAAGGATGTTCCTTATTATGCCTATGGCAGAGCCTATATCAGGATGGGTGATGAAGACAGGCAGTTGAGCGCCAGGGGACTGGAAAATTTCATTCTGCAAAAAAACCGCAATCGTCTTCATTGGGATATGGAAATTTGTCCGCGAGCAATGCATGACGACATCAGTAGTACAAAACTGAAACGATTTCTGAAATCTTGCGGGCTCAAATACGATACAGTTATCAATGTCCTCGACAAACTTAACCTCTTGAAAAACAATAAACTGCTGAACGCCGCCGTTTTGTGCTTTGCTAAAAAACCTGAAAAATTCTTTGCCAATGCTAAACTACGTTGTGCCACGTTCGGAACAACCGATACAACGGTTACTCTGGATATGAAAGACATCACCGGTGACGTATTTACGCTCATCGAAAAGGCGGAAGAATATGTTTTGGAGCATATCAATATTGGTATGCGTGTAGAAGGCCTCTTGCGTGTTGA
>DAOQVG010000273.1:0-2556 GCA_035341435.1 Smithellaceae bacterium | reverse complement strand
TTTCTTGACACTTTTATCCTGCGACCGCTATGTTCGCCCATTATTATAAATGATGCAGCTTCACACCATACTGACAAGGATGTTAATTAAATGGAAACATTTTTGATCATTACACTTTTAATCCTGCTTGTGGTTGTTCTTGTGCTGCAGATCTGGCAGCTGAGGAGTAAAACCGTCGATCTTTCCCCGCTGCTCGGCAAACTGGAAGCTCTGCAAAATCTTCAGGAAAGAACCGACCGTTCCGTGCGGGATGAGATCGCCAAATTTCGCGCCGAGATGCAAACCGGGGCTCACCAGGAAAGAGCGGAGCTGGCCCAGGCCCTGAAGTCGTTTGGCGATTCCGTACAGGCGCGCATGGCGCAAAGCGCCGGCCTCCAGCACAGTCAGTTGGAAGGATTTGCCGCTCAACTGGCCGCGTTAACCGCAACGAACGATCAAAAGATGGAAGCCGTGCGGCTGATTGTTGATGAAAAATTAAAACAAATTCAGGAAGACAACGCCCACCAGCTCGATCGGATGCGCGAAACCGTTGATGAAAAACTCCAGGGCACACTGGAAAAAAGACTGGGCGAATCTTTCCAGCAGGTATCAGAACGCCTCGAACAGGTGCATCGGGGTTTGGGCGATATGCGCGCGCTGGCGGCAGATGTCGGAGATCTGGGGAAAGTTTTGAAAAATGTGAAACTACGAGGTACCTGGGGTGAAGTGCAATTGGGCGCGCTCCTCGAGGAAATGCTGGCCCCGGAACAATACGCCAAAAATGTCAAAATACACGAACACGGCGGCGAACTGGTGGAATTCGCCATTAAACTTCCCGGCCGCGGGGATTTGCTGTCCGAGCATGTGTTGATCCCTGTTGATGCCAAGTTTCCGGTCGAGGATTATTCGCGGCTTCTGGACGCCCAGGAAAAAGCCGATACTGCGGCGGCGGATGATGCGGCCAGGCAGTTAGAGACAGCCATTAAAAAGGCGGCCCGGGACATCTCCCAAAAGTATCTGGCTCCACCCCGAACGACTGATTTCGGGATTATGTTTTTGCCCTCCGAAGGACTGTATGCCGAAGTGATCCGCCGGACCGCCTTAATTCAGCTTTTGCAGCGGGACTATCACATCGTCGTGTCCGGCCCCTCCACCTTTGCCGCTTTTTTAAACAGTCTGCAAATGGGTTTCCGCAGCCTGGCGATTCAGAAACGTTCCGGCGAAGTCTGGAAAGTGCTCGGTGAAGTCAAAACCGCGTTCGGCAAATTCGGGGATACGCTGGATGCCGTTCAGAAGAGGCTGGAGCAGGCAGCCTCTTCTGTGGACGACGCCCGCCGGAAATCAAAAACTATTCAAAATAAGTTGCGCTCCGTGGAGTTCCTGCCGGAAACCTCCGCCACAGTGCTTACTGAAAATAATAATGATGACGGAACCTAAACGGCCGGTTGCCTGAATGATTCGCGAATGCCGCATAGCCGGCCCCGTGCTGGACACGGGGCCGGCGGAAGCGCATCCAGCCTTTTTACGAGGCCGGCCATTTTTTGTTTGACACGGTGGCATATATGTGATTTACGATTGCACTCAATTATTTAAACATATCAAGTAGTCTTGAGTGGCAGGTGATCGGCGGAAACGAGTCCAGTATGAATAGCAAATTAAGCCGGGAATATAACGGCTACGGTAATTACTATTATACTGTATTACATCGATTTACCCGACACTGAGACAACTCAAAATAGGTTGCAAAAAAGCCACGGGTAGATCGAAACCGTGGCTTTTTGTTTGTAGTGAACCGCATGAACATGCAGTTTGTTGCCGGGAAGCTGGTCAAGAAGTAATTTTCTAAAAAAGGAGGGATTTATGTCAAAAAAATTTTTTTGGATTGTTCTTTCAATGTTGTTTCTGTCTTTTACGGCCGGATCGGTGTTTGCCGCTCCTCCGATTAAGATCGGGGCGCTCTTTTCCGTGTCCGGACCGGCTTCATTTTTAGGAGAGCCGGAGCGCAATACCGCCAAAATGATGGTCGATGAAATCAACAAGGCCGGCGGGATTAAAGGCCGCAAACTGGAATTAATTGTTATCGACACCCAGGGCGACGCCACCAAAGCGGTTCAGGGAGCCAATAAATTGATAAAGAACGATAAAGTTGTCGCCATCATCGGCCCCAGCATAACCGGCGATACCATGGCGGTAATCCCCGTCGTGGAAAGAGCGCAGATACCCCTTATTTCCTGCGCTGCGGGTGTCAAAATTACCGAACCCGTCAAGAGATGGGTTTTTAAGACTGCTCAAAACGACGCCCTGGCGGTGTTAAGAATATTTGACTACATGAAAAAGCAGAAAATCAGCCGGATTGCCATTCTGACCGTTTCCGACGGTTTCGGTTCCTCCGGGAGAGAACAGCTTGTTGCCAAGGCCAAATCTTTCGGTATTCAAATAGTTTCCAATGAAACTTACGGCCCCAAAGATACGGACATGACAGCCCAATTGACTAAAATCCGCGCCAGCAATGCCCAGGCCATCGTCTGCTGGGGAACCAACCCCGGTCCGGCGGTTGTAGCCCGCAATGCCAAACAG
>DAOQVG010000272.1:0-2636 GCA_035341435.1 Smithellaceae bacterium | reverse complement strand
AAAAAGAAAATCCTGGAGATAACCGACGATATGCCGGGGAGAACCATTTATAAAGACGGTGTCGTTGCCGCCTGCTACGTTGTCTTTGAGGGTCTTGTCCTCTTCGAGCTCGGTCCGAAGCTGATCGAAGTAGGCTACTTGCAGACCTGTGCCCTGCCGGATACGTCCCCGCTGCGGCATCAGCTGACCCAGCAGAATTTTCAGAAGGGTGGTTTTGCCCGAGCCGTTAGGCCCGATAATGCCCACTTTGTCGCCGCGGATGATAACGGTGGAGAAGGCTTTTATGATTTCTTTACTTTCGTAAGCGAAGCCGATATCTGCTGCTTCCACAACAAGCCTGCCGCTTCTTTCGGCTTCCTGAATGGCCAGGCGCGCCAAACCCGTCTGTGTCTGCCTTTGGGCCCGCTCTCAACGCATCTGGAGAAGGCAGCGGACTCTGCCTTCATTCCGGGTACGCCGTGCTTTAATGCCCTGCCTGATCCATGCTTCCTCTTTGGCCAGCTTTTTGTCAAAATCATGCCATTGTTTTTCTTCCGCATTCAGCAGGGTCTGCCTTCGTTCCAGGTATGTGCGGTAATTGCAATTGTAGGATATGAGCTTGCCGCGGTCGATCTCCACTATACGCAATGCCAGCTTTTGCAGAAATGCGCGATCATGGGTTACAAAAATAATAGTCTTATTATAGCCCAGCAGGAAATCTTCCAGCCAGACTATGGTGCCGATATCCAAGTGGTTGGTGGGTTCATCCAGCAGGAGAACATCCGGTTCGCCGGCCAGCGTGCGCGCCATAAAAACCCGGCGTCTCATTCCGGCGGATAAAGCTTGAAATTCAGCATTTTCATCAAGCCCCATCCGGCTGATGATTTTTTCGACCCGGAGATGATGATTCCATGCCCCGGATGACTCCAGCCGGTGTTCAATAAGTTCGAGTTTGTCCAGCAATTCATTATCATCGCCGTTTGTGGCGATTAGCGAGGTGAGGTGGTGATACTCCTGCAGCAGTTCAATATTATCAGGGCTGCCGGCGGCGACGATGTCGTAGACTGAGCCTGACAGGTCATCCGGAACATCCTGCGGCAGCAGGCTTACACGGATGTCGCCGCTTTTAATAATTTCTCCTGCGTCCGGAACGATACCGCCGGCAAGCACTCTCAGCAGAGTGGACTTGCCGGAACCGTTGCGGCCCAGCAGCCCGATTCGTTCACCGGATTCAATTTGCAGCGTCACGTCCGACAACAGCAGGGGCCCGCCGAAACTGACCGAAACATTATTAAGCCATATCAATCTCATGACGTCGTATTATCACATTTCTTAAATTGCAGCATCATTCATTGCTTATTGATTTGCATCCGTTGTGCAAATATGGATCTACTATAATTCCTTCCTTTCCAATATTGACGGGCTCGTAAAAAGACCGGATGCTGCGTTGCACTTCATCCTTCGTCATTGCGGCGTACACTAAGTATGCCTCATTCCTCATGATTCGTGCGCCTTGCCTGCGGCCTTTTTACGAGTCCGTCTGTAAATGGCCACTTTCATGGATTTTTACGAGTTCATCAATATTGATAATTGACAGAGATCATAAGATATGTTTAAAGCAACTCGTCAAAAGAACACAAGGGGAGGTCGTATCGTCGGCCTGAGAGTTCCGTAGATTGAACGGATAACCCTCATAACCTGATCTGGGTAATGCCAGCGTAGGGATGATAAGAAAATGTAACCCCTTGTGTTTAGAATTAAAGCACAGGGGGTTTTTGTTTGCGGCAAAAATGTATGCCGGCCATGAAAGACGGCAGTCTCTATCTCGTTCTCAGTGAAGAATACGGGGGCGCAAAGCCCCTGATGCGCATCGCCGAAGAAGCGATGGCCGGAGGCGTCGATATTCTCCAGATGCGCGAGAAGCATAAATCAAAAGAAGAACTGGTATGCCTGGGACGCCGGCTCGCCTCTTTATGTAAAAAAAATGGAGTGACCTTTATAGTCAACGATGATCCCCTGCTGGCGAAGGCCCTGGAGGCAGACGGAGTCCATCTGGGGCAGGAGGATATACAAAAATATCCGGTAAATACGGTGCGGCGGATGATCGGAGCAGATAAAATCATCGGCTTGTCCACCCACTGCCTGGAACAGTTTCATCGGGCAAATCAGATGGATGTGGATTATGTAGCCTTCGGCCCCCTTTTCCCAACCAAAACAAAAAGTTATCATATTGGAACCGGCGACGTTTCCCGGGTGCTGCAAACGGCGTTGAAACCCGTTGTTTTTATCGGCGGTATCAACACAGACAACCTGGATGTTCTTTTAGCCGCAGGGGTTTCCAATATTGCTTTGATCAGGGACATCATGCAGGCGGAGGACGTTGTTGCGCGGACTAAATGGTACAAAAGCCGATTGATGACCAATAAAAGAAACGGGGAAGCCATATGAAAGTTCGGATTAACGGCGTGGATGAAAGAATATCCGAGGCAAATTTGACGCTGGAGCAACTGATTGCCGACCGTGGGCTGTCGCCCAAAAAGGTTGTCATCGAGCTTAATCTCAGCATTGTTCCCCGGGAACAATGGCCGCAGATAACTTTGCAGGATGCGGATAGTATTGAAATAGTCAGTTTTGTTGGAGGTGGATAATGAAGGAAG
>DAOQVG010000271.1:0-2677 GCA_035341435.1 Smithellaceae bacterium | reverse complement strand
AAAAGAATGACAATATCAGTATTTTTATCACCATATCCTGCCCTTCTTTCGAAATCTTTACGTCCCGCGGGTTACGGCCGGCTTTCTTCACCATTCAATTGATCCAGCAGCGTAATGATTTTATCGTTCTCGACGATGTCCGCCATCGAATTGCCGTGGTGCACAAAACGAATCAATCCTTTTTTGTCGATCACCAGCTGTGCAGGCAGCCGGCCAAGTTTCAGCAGCTTTACCTGCTGTCCGTAGAGTTTTGCCACGGTGTGATCAGGGTCGGGCAAACCGGGGAAGGGCATATTATGTTTGCTCCACCACGTCGTGAAGGTATCCGTGCTTTCGGGGCCGATGGCGACTATTTCGGCGTCGCGCATTATAAATTTCTGATAATCCTGGCGCAACTGCGCCATGTGCCGGCGGCAGTAGGGTCAAAGAAAACCGCGGTTAAAAACCAGAACTACATTTTTGATACCTTTATAACTGGAGAGTCTGAACTGCCGTCCTTTGCTGTCCGGAAGTTCAAAATCGGGTGCGGGCTTGTACTCGGCGATTTCGCTGTTGTTCATGAGAATCTGCCTCCTTTGCGGGAAATCAAAATTCGACGGAATATTAAGTCAAGGCTGTATTTGGAATAAACTCAGTCCCATCCACAGCACCACACCGAAAACAACGTGCAGCAGGAGCTGCTCATACCAGGCCGAGGCTGCGGCACGCCTGCCCAACAACCCCTGACCCGCCACCGGCAGGGCGATAAAGAGCATTGCCAGCCAAAGCAGGAACACGTACACGGCCAGTATAAGTTTGTCTGACGGATCAAAAGCGAACAGATGCGTAACTGCGTAGTATACTGCTCCGAATATGGCGCTGGTGACCAGGTGTATGGCGGTGCCCACGACGTAGACAAGCGGTTGTCGCGCTCTGATGCCGGCAAGGTTAAGTGCGAATTTCCCGTCGATAAGCAGCAGGTTTGCCTTGATCGTCCCCAGGCGATAGCCGATCCCGGTGAGAATTGCCATGGCTATTCCGGCGATCACCGCCGCTGATGTAATCTCTATTACAGTCATTGCCTTCCCTCCATTAAATAAAAACGGAAAAACGTGCTTGCGGTACGATCAAAATGCTGTCCGGCTTGTCCAGCTCCGCCGCAGCCAGCAGGCCGGCGTCGACCGGAAGATTGAACTTGATTTGCGAAAGCGATAAAAACCGTACGTCCAGAACTTTGTGTTCAATGACGATTCTCTTTAATTTTTTGCCTCCGCCGATGAAACCTGCCATCGGTTCCGTGATGTGTCTAATGATGTTGTCTTGCGTATTTTTGATGAGGGATGATTTCATTAAAATCTCGATTTCGCCGTTCCAGTTGCCGATCGCGCGGTAGAAGTCGGTTCCATCGGCGGAGCGTTCGGTGAGCAGATTGAAAGATATGTGGGCCCACGGTATGCCGAGAATGCACGTCGCTGCGGGTATGATTTTTGAAGAAACTCCGCTTTGAAAAAAGTAAACCGCCGGATTGCCCGTTATGGGATCAATTACATAGGTGCGAAGATTGAGCTGGTCGTAACCGAAGTTCGGCCACTGCAAATGAGAAAGATGCACCCTCCTGCATTGCATGGCGACAATGGATAGGAAAACTTTGTTCTCCAATGAGTCTAGCGTCAACCACGATGGAACCAGCGGGCGTAGGCGATCTGCCGGGACCAGGTAAGAAAGATAAAGCAGATTATGCAGGTCCATTTTGATCGTCAACAGTTGGGGTAAGCCGGCCATTGCAGCAATCCTCTATTTACATACCGAAAAATATTCAGATGGCGCCTGCTTGACAAAATTACTTCGTCCACTTAAGTTAAACAACACTTGACCAATGTCAACTGTGCGGCTCTTGCCTTTGCCGCCGTGACTTTCAGCAGGGCGGCAGGTTGTTCAACCTGGGGCATCGACTGCGGCATGGGGAACGGCAATGAATATTCTTATCTCCGGCTCTTCGGGGTTTATTGGCTCTGCACTTGCGCCGTATCTGCAATCTCACGGACATACGATCCTCAAGCTGGTGCGCGATCATTCGCAGCCGGGTATATTCTGGAACCCGGGACAGGGTGTTATTGACCTGCCCGCCGATGCGAAAATTGACGCCGTGATCAACCTCTCCGGCGACAATATTGCCGCGGGGCGATGGACAAAGCAAAAGAAAGAGAAGATTCTCTCCAGCCGCATCGACAGTACTTCACTGCTGGCCCGGACGATTGCCCGCTTAAATCCGCATCCGAAAGTCTTTCTGTCATCCTCCGGCATCGGATTTTACGGCGATTGCGGGAATCTTATTGTTGATGAGACCAGTCCGGCCGGCAGAGGTTTCCTGGTTGATGTCAGCCGGGAGTGGGAGACCGCCACTCTGGCGGCTCGACAGGCGGGGGTACGCGTTGTCTGTCTGCGCATCAGTCTTGTGCTCGGCGGGAAGGGCGGAATGCTGCGCCGGTTGCTGCCCTTATTTAAAGCCGGCCTGGGCCCCGTGCTGGGGCCGGGGAGGCAATATATGAGCTGGATCGCGATGGACGACTTTAACGCCGCCGTGAACTACATACTAGCCAACAAGTTGCTGTCCGGGCCGGTCAACCTGTGTGCACCGAATCCTGTTACCAACCGCGAGTTCACGAAGACACTGAATCGTATATTGAAACGGCCGACC
>DAOQVG010000270.1:0-2754 GCA_035341435.1 Smithellaceae bacterium | reverse complement strand
TCATCACCGCCGGTACCCGCCCGGATTTCCAAAAAGACGTTTTTATCATCATTGGGATCTTTCGGCAGCAGCATAATCCTCATCTTCTCTTCCAGCCGCTCCTTCTCTTCCAGCAATTGGGGCATTTCCTCTTTGACCATGTCTCTTAATTCCGCGTCGTCTTCCAGTAGAAATCCTTCGTATTCCTCAATTTGGGCGATAATTTTTTCGTATCTGCGGATGGCGTCCACCAATTCTGTCAGGTCGGAGTGCTCCTTGGCGTATTTTTGATAAAGATTCGGCTTGGAAACAATTTGCGGATCGCTGAGCTGGCCTTCCAGTTCCCGATACCGCAGTTCAATATCACGAAGTTTATTTAATAAAATATCCATGTCTGTTCTTTAAATTAAGTTGGGATGCTGGAGTTAGTCTAGAAAGACACATTGGCAGGTGCCCCTTCCTTGAGGGGGGAGCACCTACAAACAATGTAAACGATGAATAATGTTCATCAACATAAGGAGAGATTCCGGTATTTTTTGTACCGTAAAGAAAAAATACACCGGTGTTTATTTCGCTGTTTTCTTTTTGGTTTGCGGTTTTAGTTCTTTGCCTTCGTACTTTTTCTTGAATCTTTCCACGCGGCCGGCGGTATCCATAATCTTCTGCTTACCAGTTATAAAGGGATGGCAGTTGGAGCAAATTTCAACCTTAATATCCTGTTTGGTGGATCTGGTCGGAATTATATTACCGCATACGCAAGTTATGGTTGTTTCTTTATATTCGGGATGAATGCCTTCTTTCATGTTTCTACTTCTCCTCCTTCAATATCTTCAGCAGCAATTCATTTTGCAATGTATTTTAAAACAGTTTTGCTGCCTTATAATATATGGAATAAAAATTCAAGTACTTTAAACGATACTTACCGCCACTGAAACAGTTTTATCGTGCCGGCGGCTATGAATTCATGGAATCCAGAAAATCCTTGTTTGTTTCGGTTTTCCTTATCTTACCGACAATAAATTCCATCGCATCAACAGGATTCATTTCCTGAAGAAGTCTGCGCAGTATCCAGATGCGGTTCAGATTGTTTTTGGCGATCAGCAGTTCTTCTTTTCTTGTTCCGGAACGGATTAAATCAAAGGCGGGGAAGACCCGGCGATCGGCAATGCGGCGGTCCAGATGCAGCTCCATATTGCCCGTTCCCTTGAATTCTTCAAAGATAACTTCGTCCATCCGGCTGCCGGTATCAATCAGTGCTGTGGAGATGATAGTCAAACTGCCGCCGTTTTCAATGTTGCGGGCGGCGCCGAAAAAACGCTTGGGCTTGTGCAGCGCGTTGGAATCCACACCGCCGGACAGAACTTTGCCGCTGGGTGGCACAACTGTATTGTAGGCCCGGGCGAGGCGGGTGATGCTGTCGAGCAAAATAACAACATCCTTTTTGTGCTCGACCAGGCGCTTGGCTTTTTCAATCACCATTTCAGCAACTTGTACGTGGCGGGAGGCCGGCTCGTCGAATGTTGATGAAATTACCTCTCCGGCGACGCTGCGCTGCATGTCGGTGACTTCTTCCGGTCTTTCGTCAATCAAAAGCACCATCAACATGACTTCTTTGTGATTAGCCGTTATGCTGTGGGCGATATCCTGGAGCAGCACCGTTTTACCGGCGCGGGGCGGGGAAACGATAAGTCCACGCTGTCCTTTGCCGATGGGGGTAAATAAATCCATGATTCTGGTGGAATAATTTTCCGGATCAAATTCCAGATTCAATTTTTCCTGAGGGTAAAGAGGGGTTAAGTTATCAAAAAGAATTTTGTCGCGGGCGGCTTCGGGGCTTTCGAAATTGACGGTGTCAACTTTCAGAAGGGCAAAATATTTTTCACCTTCTTTGGGCGGCCGGACCTCACCGGAGATGGTATCACCGGTTTTTAAATTGAATCTTCTTATCTGCGAGGGTGAAATATAGATATCGTCGGGGCTGGGCAGGTAATTGTAGTCCACCGCGCGTAAAAAACCGAATCCGTCCGGCAGGATTTCCAAGACGCCGGAACCGGAAATTACTCCATTTTTTTCTGCCTGTGCCTGAAGAATCGCAAATATCAAATCCTGACGCCGCATGCTGCTGGCTCCGGGAACAGTCAAGTCCTTAGCCAAAGTGTTGAGCTCGCTGATCGGCAACCTTTTAATATCTTCGATATGCATAAATGTTTCCTTGTTATAGATTATAAACTGATAAATCCAGATGTTATCCTGATAGGGCAGATATTCAATTTTTTACCGCATTATTATTCAAAAGATACACTTGGATACACTAAATAACGATTTTAAGAGTTACGGATTAATATCGGCTTGTTTACTTGGGTTCTTGAATCACTCCAAAAGGCAGAGGTTAAAAGGCCTCTCTTATGAATTGCGTGTTAGCCTATTACATCCCTGAAAGTCTGTCAATAGATTTTATAAAAAAATCATATAAATATATCCGAATGTATATCAGAGTGCCGGTTAAAATTTTCCTTGATTCCTGATCAAGAATAAACTAAGTAATTTTCAATAATTAATTTGTTTTTGCTGAGGAAAGGTGTTTTGAAATACGATGGATGAGAATATAAAAAATGAAGAAAATAACGTTGAACCGGAATCTGCGCTGCCCGGAATATCTCTGGCTGAACTGCCCCCCGAATTGCGAACCGCCTGCGAAAATGCCGGCTGGGAAAGTCTGACGCCTGTTCAGGCTAAATCCATTCCCTATATGCTGGCGGGGCGCGATATGATGGT
>DAOQVG010000269.1:0-2783 GCA_035341435.1 Smithellaceae bacterium | reverse complement strand
CAAGTTCACCAATAAGGAATTGTATGACTGGATGGCCGGGCAGATCAGTGCGGTCTATTTCAAATCCTACCAGCTGGCGCACGATTTCGCCAAGAAGGCGGAACGCTGCTACCGCTTTGAGTTAGGCAATAATGATACGTTCATCTCCTACGGCTACTGGGACAGCATGAAGAAGGGTTTGCAAAGCGCCGACTCTCTTATCTACGACATCAAGCGGATGCAAACAAGCTATCTGGATAAGAACAAGCGGGAATATGAAATCACCAGGCATGTTTCCCTGGCGCAGCTTGACCCGCTGGCGCTCGTCAGACTTCGGGCGACGGGAGTATGTGATTTCGATGTGCCCGAGGTTCTGTATGATATGGATCATCCGGGGCATTATTTCCGCAGGCTGAAAGCGGTAAGCATCAGCCTGCCCTGTGTTGTCGGACCCTACACCTCAGTGAGCGCCAGGCTTTCGCTGGTCAACAACAGGTACCGCAAAAATACGAATCCCGACAACACCGCCGCGACCGGATACCTGGAAGATCCCGGCAATGACGAACGTTTTATTTACAACGTCGGATCCATTCAATCTATCGCGGCCAGCAATGCCCAAAACGACAGCGGCATGTTTGAATTGAATTTCCGCGATGAACGGTATCTGCCTTTTGAAGGCTGCGGAGCGATCAGCACCTGGCGGCTGGAGCTTCCGAAAGACGTCAGGCAATTCGACTACAACACCATCTCTGACGTTATTCTGCATATCAAGTACACGGCAAGAGAGGGCGGCTCAGCACTGCGGGGACTGGCGGAAACTTCTTTAAAAGACAGGCTGAGCGAAATCAAGCAACAACTCAGCCAGACGGGATTGCACGTTGCCCTGAATATGAAACAGGATATGACCAATGAGTGGCTGCTGCTCAAAAACAATGGAACGGTAAATTTTAAAATTGATAAATCAAGGCTGCCCTACATGGCTCAAACTATTAATGCGGCAATTGAAAACGTGATATTTGTCGCCGGGATCAAGAATAACCCGGCAACCTTCACAATTCAGGTGGATGGAGCAGCAACTAATCTGGCCCGAATAGACGAATGGAAACTCTGCCGGGGCAGCAATTCCGACATAGAACTGGATACCGCCTTTGTGCTGGCGGTCGATGCCGGACAGTTGAATAATCTGGAAGAATTGATGCTGATTGTAAAGTATAGTTTTTAAGATATCTTGTTTGCACGGCGGCAGCGCGCGTTGATTGCCGGGGGAAGTGACCCTGGTTAAGATTATCAATGGCCGGTTCCGGCCAATAGAAAGGTTTATGAACAACTCGAAGCACAATTTTGAAGTGGCGATTATCGGAGCCGGTCCGGCCGGCTCCGCGCTTGCTTATTTTCTCGGCAAAGCCGGCATCAAGGTAATCCTCTTAGATAAAGCCAAATTTCCGAGAAACAAGGTCTGCGCCGGTGGTCTGCCCGTAAAGATCGTGAAAATTTTGCCGTTTGATATCAGCCCTGTAATTGAAAGAGAAATTTACGAAGTTACGCTGTCGTATAAACTCACCAGGGATTACAGGCGGGGCTGTGCAAAGCCTCTGCTCTACATGGTGAATCGTGAAAAGCTTGATTTTTTTATGATTCAACAAGCAGTAAAATCCGGGGTTGATTTTGAGGAAGAGCAGACAGTTAAAGCGCTGAGTCGGGAAGGCAATACCTGGACCGTCAAAATGGCCGACAAGACCATAACCGCTTCCGTATTAGTGGGAGCAGACGGAGCAACCAGTTTTACAGCAAAAAGCCTGTCGTTAAAGCCGGCAAATTGTGCTCATATCGGACTGCAATATGAAGTTCCGCTCCACCTGTTCAAGAATGCCGAAAGTCTGGAAAGAGGAATTGTCATCGACTGGGGAAGTTTTGAAGACAGCTACGGCTGGATTTTTCCCAAAAAGGAAATTGCTTCCATCGGGGTGCAGGGGCCTGTTAACAACGGAAAGCAGCTGAAGATTTATCTCGACGATTTTTTGCGCCGCTGCGGGGTCTCGCCGGAGAACCAAAATCTGATGGGGCACCTCATTCCGCACCGGACAGTGAAAAGCGCTCTGTCGGCGAACGGAGCGCTTCTAATCGGAGATGCCGCGGGGCTGACCGATTATTGGACAGGCGAAGGAATATTCTATGCCGTCAAAAGCGCCGGAATCGCCGCCCGCCAGATCAAAGGATTTCTCGAAAAAAACATACCATTAGATGAATATGAGAAAGCCATCGACAAAGAGATTATGCCCGAATTCATGACAGCCTATCAGTTATCCAGGATATTCAACCATATTTCACCGCTCGCGTTCAGAGTACTGAAAAACTCCAACTATCAGTGGGACATCTTCTGCCGCATCATGCGCGGGGATAGAACCTTTTGGGAAATGAAAAAAAGTTTCCGGCCGGACATTCTGCTGGGTAAAATATTATTCAAGAGCAGACGGAGCTATCTTGAGAAGGAATGATTTACGGGTGTGTAAAGGTTTACAAGATGCTGGCTAAATCAAAAACAAACCGATTATGCTTTGTTTTTAAAGCTTTCAACGCCTTCCGTCATTCAAAAACTCGTATGCTATCCCCCTGATTTTGAACACATATTAAGAGAGAAGTTAAGTGTTATATCCCTTGACTACCCATAATTATAAATTCGTGAGGGATGCTGCGCTTCAAATCCCTATAAAAACACCATATTCTTTGAGGAAACGTTTAATATCTCCCAGTCTCTCCTGAATGATCCGAAAGAGCTCTTTATCGTCAATGTCCCAATAAATATG
>DAOQVG010000268.1:0-2789 GCA_035341435.1 Smithellaceae bacterium | reverse complement strand
CGACAGACGGCGATATGCGCAGAATCCTCGAAGAAAAGGGCATGAAAGCCGGTGTCGATTTCCACCTGGCTTTTTCTCCCGAGCGCGAAGATCCGAACAACAAAGATTTCAGCGTCAAAACCATACCCAAAGTTGTCGGCGGGTATACGCCAAAATGCCTGGAAGCGGCCGTGGCATTATACGGCAACATAGTCGCGAAGACGGTGCCGGTTTCTTCAACAAGAGTTGCCGAATCGGCCAAGCTGCTGGAAAATATATACCGTTCAGTCAACATCGCCCTGGTCAATGAGCTGAAAGTATTGTTTGATAAAATGGGGATAGATGTCTGGGAAGTAATTGAAGCCGCCCGGACAAAACCTTTCGGCTACCAGGCCTTCTATCCGGGGCCCGGTCTGGGAGGGCATTGCATACCCATCGATCCCTTTTATCTTACGTGGAAAGCGCGTGAATACGAGTTTGTTACCCGCTTCATCGAACTGGCCGGTGAAATCAACACCAATATGCCCCACTATGTAGTATCCAAGGCAGCCGAGGCGTTGAACAATGTCGGCAAACCGGTGAAGGGCGCGAAAATACTTTTGCTGGGGCTGGCCTATAAAGCCAATGTGGACGATGACAGAGAATCACCCTCCTATCGCCTGCTGGAGAAGCTCGAAGAAATGGGGGCCGTCGTTTCCTACAACGACCCTTATATCCCGACAATCAGACCCACCCGCGAATACGCAAAATTTGCCGGAAGGAAGTCTGCCCAAATTTCAAATGAATATGACTTGATCCTTATCGCCACTGCGCATGATGAATATTCTGAGATCGATTTTACCTCTTTAGGCATTCCCGTTGTCGATACCAGGAATGTCATCAAGCAGAAAAATGCCTTATTTTTCAAAGCTTAGATTGCGAAATAGAGACAGCAGCCGGCGGTCCGGCTCAAGTTCAGTCCGGTTCACATTGGCGGCATGATTTTTGAGAGTGAAAAATAATCTATTGGAGGTTGAAGAGTTTCAGACATTTTTTTCTCCCCTGCAATTTTTAAAAAAATAGATAAATATCTTAGCTATTAATAGCCAATTTAATCTGTATTGTAAATTTATGTAAAATAGATATATATTTTTATATCTTGAGGTATAGTTATGAAAAATTCATGTGAGGCCTTTGAAAGATTTCTGTTTTCACAATTATTCTGGCAAAGGAGTATGTGAAATGGACATACAACTGGTCGTAGCCGATCATCATCCCCTCATGCTGCAAGGATTGGGAAGTCTCTTCCAAACGAAGGAAGAATTCAAAGTTGTCGCTTTATGCAGCAACGCCCTGGAGACAATGGAGGCCGTACGCCTCCATAGACCCGATGTCCTTGTGCTGGCTACAAACGTTCCCGGAAAAGACAGTTTATCAATCGCCCGTGAATTGCTGGCCGATTCACTTTTGCCTACCCGGATAGTTTTTTATGCCGAAGAAATTGATGAAAATCAGCTGATGGATACGATTCGGGCAGGTATCGCCGGCATTGTCCTCAAAGAGATGGATCCCCAGCTTCTATTGCAGTGTGTCCGTAAGGTACATAATGGTGAACAATGGATGGAGCGGCGTGCGGCCAGGCTCTCTCTGGAGAAACTGCTGCGACGCGAAGCCGGTGCCCGTGATCTTGCATCTCAACTCACTCCCCGTGAAATCGAGATTCTGCGTCTGGTTGCCGAAGGGCTTAGTAACAAAGAGATCAGTGAAAGAATATGTATCAGCGAGGGGACAGTCAAAGTGCATTTGCACAATATCTACGAAAAACTACACCTGAAAAGCCGTATGGCACTTCTGCGTTTCGCCCAGGAAAAAGGACTTATTGATTCGGTTTCTCGCCC
The DNA here is from genome assembly GCA_035341435.1 of Smithellaceae bacterium. Classification (GTDB taxonomy): domain Bacteria; phylum Desulfobacterota; class Syntrophia; order Syntrophales; family Smithellaceae; genus MVRV01. The sequence continues at coordinate 933 of DAOQVG010000268.1, read as the reverse complement.
GGTGAAATAATCCAGTACGAAGCATTGTTCCAATTCCCGATCAAACTCGAAATCTCTTGCCTCTATGCTCAAAGAAAATCCGCGTCATTGCTAAGTTCCGGGTGCTTTCGCAAGACCGGTGCTTGGCTCTAAGTTGCTGAATCAGATTTGTTTTTTACTATTGCACACCCCATATATCTAAATATATAGAAAAATAAATTTACCTCCATATGGTTTTTTTTTAATACTAAATGTATTCAAAAAGCATATTCCCAAAAGGTGTGGACGGCTGTGTTCACTACCTGATGTTGCCGGAGATTTTTAATGTTTAATACTTATACCAAAGGAGATATAAAAATAAACCTTCCTCCATATGGTTTTTTTTAATAGTAAATATAAAATAAATGAACTTTGGAAACGAGATGATGAGAAAAATTGAGGAACGATTGACACCGCGTTACAAGGTTAAGGTTCCGGTGGAATTTGATTCCGGCAGAGGATACACACAGAATTGCAGTGCATCGGGTGTGTTCTTTATAACGGATCGACCTTTTTCTCCGGGACAATTAATAGAGTATACCCTTTTTTTAGAGCACATCGACGCGGCCGGTCCTGTACGGTTGAAATGCCAGGGCAAGGTGGTCAGGGTCGAAAAAAATGGGAAAAAGATGGAAGGCGTAGCCGCTACCATCAATTCCTATTCTCTGGAAGTACGTGATCCGGTAAATAGCAAATAAAAAAGAAGAAGCACATAATTATTTATTGAAGGTGAGGAAAGAGCTCTAAATCCTGTAATATTTGTACGAATTCGCTTAAAAAAAGCCCTGACTTGGCATGGTCATTCTTGCAAAGAAAAATACAGCCAAGCCGGGGCTTTTTTTCAGCAAATAAGAATGGTTGCCGGTGTAAAAATTATCCAGGCAGAGAATTTCGTTGCCTTCATGAAGCAGTCTT
>DAOQVG010000267.1:0-2795 GCA_035341435.1 Smithellaceae bacterium | reverse complement strand
AGAAATTTCTTCCAGATTTTTCAAAATCGTCGGCAAATTGGCATTTAATGTTTCCAGCGTTACAGCAACATTTTGGACCGCCCGCCACAAATTGACAAGAACCGGGATGCAAAAAATGACCAACAATAAAACGGCGACGCCCAGAATCATAAGACCAACATCGAGATTCATATATTGCTCCTCATCTTTGACAGTTCATAATAAAAGGTTTTTTCCCGCAATGATAATTTTTTAGACCGGTTTTTCTGTTTTCTCCTCACGATAAGCCTCAACGCCGGCATCAATCGCCTTCATCAGTTTATCTTTCCCCTCATGGACAATGCCGGATCCCTGATGCGCGAGGTCGGCAACCTTTCCTTCGACTTCCTCGACTTTTTCCTTCGCCGTTACTTCCAGATCATGCAAACGTTTCACCGCCGCTTCATATGCACGTTTGCTTTTATCTACCGCTTTTTCGTATTCTCCCCGTGCTCTTTCCAGAGCATCTTCCGTCTTGCGGGCAATATCTTCACGTGTTTCCCTGCCGCTCTTGGGCGCAAACAAAATACCCAAAACCGCGCCCACCAGTCCACCGATAATAAAACCTTTCATCAAATCACCATTGTTTTCCGACATAGGACACCTCCTCTTGAAGTATTTTACAGTGTGTTTATTATACTAACTCTATTTTTTAAAGCAACAGATACTTGCCGGCAACCCTGTGCAAATGTAAATTTATTTTTATCTTGATTATCCATTTTCGATTGTTTAGATAATAAAAATATTTCTTCGAATATTTTTTCGGCATATCAAGGAGCTTCTTCTATGACTCAACCCAATCTGCCCGTGTTGATGACGAACCCGAACCTTTACCCGCATAAGCCCGCCGGCGTCGAGCTTCTACAAACCCATATATCCTATGTTTTCATTGCCGGTGATATCGTTTACAAGATAAAGAAACCGGTTAATTTCGGCTTTCTCGATTTCACAGATCTCGCAAAAAGAAAATTTTACTGCGATGAAGAGCTTCGATTGAACAGGCGTCTCGCTCCCAGCATTTACCTCGATGTCGTCCCTGTATCGCAGGATTCCGAAAATAATATCGTCATCGGCAGCGAAGAAAAAATAATTGATTATGCCGTGCGCATGAAAAAATTGCCGACAGACAGAATGTTAAAAACCCTGTTGGCCGGGGGCCGGGCGGATGAAAATGTAATAGATGCCGTCGCCGCTAAAATCGCCTCTTTCCATCGGGTTGCCGCAACCGGCGGTCGTATTGATGAAATGGGCGGCATTGACGTCATCCGGCGCAACCATGAAGAAAACTTCGCCCAGACAGTGGGCTATATAAACATAACAATACCCGAATATCAGTACAATTTTATTAAAGATTATGCGGACAACTTCCTTATAGAAAAGAAGGCGCTGCTGGAAAAGAGAATCGTTGATCATAAAATCAGGGAAGGCCACGGTGATTTGCATCTGGAGCATATCTGTATTGCCGATGAAATAATTATTTTTGACTGTATTGAATTCAACGAGCGCTTCCGTTGCGGGGATGTGGCCGCCGAAGTTGCTTTTCTGACAATGGACCTTGATTACAACGGTTATTTTGAACAGGCTGAAACTTTCGTCAAATCCTATCTGAAGTATTCGGGCGACGCCGACCTGCTTACATTACTCAATTTCTATCGCTGTTACTATGCTTATGTCCGGGGAAAAGTAACCAGCTTCCGTCTCGATCAAAAAGAGCTGCCGGCAGACGAACGCTCTGAAATCGCCAAAACAGCAAAGCGTTATTTTGATTTGGCCTACACGTATGCAGCACGCCTGGAAAAGCCTGTTTTGATTTTAACCGCCGGTCTGATGGGTTCCGGCAAAAGCTACCAGGCCCGTCATTTGGCCGCCCGCCTGGGCGCCGGAGTGATTCGTACTGATGTTATCCGCAAGGAAATGCTCAACATTACACCCACCGAACGCCATCTGGAAGACTTCGGTGAGGGAATCTACTCCGATGAGATCTCCCGCCGCACCTACGAGAGAGCTTATAAACTGGCGGAGGAAGAAATAAAAGCCGGCAAACCCGTAATTCTTGATGCTTCCTTTAAAAGACGCGCGGAACGGCAAAAAGCCTTTGAACTGGCGCAACGGCTCCAAATCGCTTTTTACATAATTGAATGCACGTGCCGTGACGAAATCGTCAAAATGAGGCTGGAAAAAAGGTCGCGCGAAAAAAACAACGCCTCCGACGGCCGCTGGGAAATATACGCAGCGCAGAAGGATGATTTCGATGAAATCAATGAAGTAGCGGCGGATAATTACTTTAAAATTGACACCTCGGAAAATCCGGAAATCTTAAGGCAGGAGATAGTTCACAAAATTAATTTCAGCCAAAGGCTGGATTGATAGGAAAAAATAGATCTCTTCGTTATTTTTTCAGTCATATTTCCCTCGTTGGCGGCGGGAAATATGACTGAATTTATTGTCTGGAGTTTTATTTCTTCTCTTTGTCGCCGTCCTGTTTCAACTTTTCTTCTTCAGCGATCTTTCTTTTTGTTTCTCCGATATAGTATTCCACCTTATAGTCCAGGCCGACATTGGGATAATTGAGCGCAATAGTTTCAAAACGGCCTAAAGCAGCCTGATATTTTTTCTGCCGGAAATAGAATTTGCCGACATAAAATTCGTGCTCAGCTATATCCTGGTTGCATTCGCGCAGCATCTTGCCCGCAGCCAAAGAAAATTTACTGTCGGGAAAACGGGCAAGCAGTCTTTCAAATTCTTTTTTCGCCTTGACTGTTTCTGTCTGATCGCGG
>DAOQVG010000266.1:0-2854 GCA_035341435.1 Smithellaceae bacterium | reverse complement strand
AAAGGGACCAACCAGCTGATACTTGATTTCTTCATCTTTATCGAAGTCGGTAATTGTCACGAAACAACCAAAGACAACTTTGTCATTAATCTGTCCTTTAGAAATAATCACATTGGAGAGGGCAAGGTTATTCTCCAACTCCTGAAGTTTTCCGTGCAGAAAAGATTGCCTTTCTTTAGCCGCAGTATATTCGGCATTTTCGGAAAGATCACCATGAGCGCGCGCAATTTCGATATCGCGTATATTTTCAGGAATATGTTTGTTTTTTAGAATTTCCAATTCTTTCTTCAATCTTTCAAAACCATCTTTGGTAATGGGCATTTTTTCCATGATATCTCCAAATAGCCATCCTTTTTTTTCTTTATATAAAAATTTAAATAAAATGCCGGAAGAGCATTAAAATAAAAAATTTGTTTTAAAGGCGTTTCTTGAGAATGTAACGTTCAGACGAGCAGATTATCTATAGTATTATACGCCTTGTTTGCTGAGAATCTGTCTCCCACAGAATATGGGTAATCATACAAAGCTTAGAATTTCTTTAATCGAGAACGGAAACGGTGTCAAGAAACATTTGCGGAAACGTAGATTGTTTAAAGGGTGATGTAATTTGGTAAATCCAATTAACAATCATTACAGAGACAATGTTTTGCGCCTTCTTCCACTTTTGCCATGATGTTAAAATAATCTTATGATTTTTATTTCCCTTATTTCCCTCATCAACGCCTGTCATCAATTTTAGAAAAAAATGTTTATTTTCAGTTCCAAAAAGATATAATCATCCCCACGCAGCATGATCCTTACGCTTACTGACGAAAATAAAGACGAATTGCTCAAAACAACAAAACAGTGAGGCAAGATAGGTGCACCGTTGGAGATCTGTTTCATGGGGCTAGATCAACAAAAGACCGAATATTCAACCGGGCCGCTGAAAACGGTTCAACGCCGGTATTATTTTCCCCGGCAAAGAGAATTGATCCTGGAACTGCTTGTACCCCGGGCAGGTGAAAGAGTATTGTGCATAGGTGACGATGTCGGCGATTACTTGCAGATATTCCGGGATAAATGGTGCCAGCTTACAGGGCTCGTTTCCTCCGCGGAGATGCTGCAGAAGCTCCGAAAAAAAGTGGGGGACGGCATTGATCTGTATACCGGCAATGCCGAGGACCTGCCTTTTTCCGATGATGAATTTGATGTTGTCTTTATTGTTAAAGCACTGGAAACCGCCGGTTATCCACAAAAAATAATTGCCGAAGCAACCCGTGTTTGTTGCGGCCGGATTTTTATCGGTTTTCTCAATAAATACTCTTTCGCTGGAACTCGTTCAAAATTAAAGAGGAATTTTGGATTTTCCGTTGCGGAGAAGGTCCGGTTTTTCGGTATCAGGGAAATAAAAAAGATGGCCGCCGGCGTCGTTGATCTTCAAACCGTTAAATGGGGAAGTGTGATTTATTTCCCGGCTGTCGTTTATGATATTTCAGCAGAACTCGAAAAATTAGTGCCGCACATGAAAAATCCACTTGGAGCATTTATGGGGATCACCTTTCCGGTCAAATACATTTACCGGGCGGCGCAAAATCCGCTGGTGGGATCTTATCAGCTGAAAGCTGATACCGGACCGGCCCCCGATACTATCCGGGGAATGTCCCGAAAGAAGAATAAGTAAACCGGGAGAGCCTTTAGAAAATCATAAAATCCCGCACATCCCCGCCGGGACGATTGCTTCAACTTCCCGATTAAGGCAGTTCGAAAGATAAATTTTAATTATCTTCCCATTTCAGATCGTTTTCATCGAAGCGTTGCTCCAGAATTTCTCGAGCCTGGCTGGCAAATGATTCCGGAACGGAAATTCTAACTTCGCCCAAACCATCTACATCCAGCGAACATGATATTACGCCGATGGCTTCGTATTGCAGCCGTGCAGGTATATTATCGGCCTGTAGTCGGCCTAAAATTATCTGCGCATTTACCATGCCCGGCGCTCTGCATACAACCACCCAATTTTCTTCCTTCATAAGACCTCCTCTTTTCAGAAGCATTGTAAACCATCTTTTCAAGAAAGCCAAAATAGATTCCATAAGTTCGGAAAGATGGCAAAAAAATGATCAAAGCACTACATATTGTGGTATTAATATTTTATTAATACATTTTGTTGTATTTTCCCTTTACAAAGGAAACATCTTTTGTTAACATTTTGGCCAAATTTGTTAAAAGCAACAGAAAAAATTATGAATTTAAAAAGACTAGAAATATCCGGTTTCAAATCATTCCGCGATAAAGTCGTTCTCGATTTTTCCCAAGGCGTAACAGCCGTCGTCGGTCCTAACGGCTGCGGAAAATCGAACGTCGTTGACGCCATTCGCTGGGTTATGGGCGAGCAGCGGGTAAAGGCGCTACGCGGAAAGAAGATGGACGACGTTGTTTTCAATGGCAGCCAGGATGCTTCCCCGGTGAGTATGGCGGAAGTCACCATGACGCTGGCGGCAAACGGCCAGGGTTTTACCGGCGCATATGCGGAAATGACGGAGGTGTCCATTACCCGGAGAGTTGTCCTCGATGGAGACAGCGAATATTTCATTAATCGCGTGCCCTGTCGTCTCCTGGACATCAAGGAATTCTTTATGGGCACCGGCGTCGGCACGAGGACCTACTCTTTGGTCGAGCAGGGCAGCGTGGCCAATATGGTGGAGGCGAAGCCTGAAGATCGAAGATTGTTTATCGAAGACGCCGCGGGAATCTCCAAATACAAAAGCCGTAAAGATGCTGCTGTCCGTAAAATGGAGGCAACAAAAATAAATGTCCAGCGGTTGAACGACATCATCAAAGAAGTCAAATCTCAGCTCAATGCCGTTACCCG
>DAOQVG010000265.1:0-2929 GCA_035341435.1 Smithellaceae bacterium | reverse complement strand
GGTATGATATTCGACATCTTTTCAACAGGCGTGAACGCTAATTGATTCGCTATTGAATATAACCCGAGAGCATCCGTCCCTATAAATTTTCCGCCTACTATGATATCGGATCTAAAAAATAAATATCTCAGCATTGTACTTCCGGTAAAAAAACTACTAAAAGATAGCATCCCCTTTATCTTTTCGACCCGAAATAAAGGTTTGTAATATTCCCTCGACACCGCATTGAAACAGACAACACGTAAAAAAAACTGCACAAGCGTGCCATACACGAGCGACCATACACCGTAACCGTTCAGTGCGAAATAAAGTGAAGTTCCGACGCTACAGAGGCCACAAAATACATCGATGACGGATATTTTTTGAAAATTCAAGCCTCTGAGCAGCATTGACTGCGGAATGACGTAAAATGGAATGAACAAGAATACAACACACAGCGTTCTCAATATTGCCGTCAAACGCGGCTCCAAAAAGTAACTGCTGATCATCGGTGCAGCAAAATATGTCGTGCCTGAAAACAAAATATTCAACACAATAATAAAGCCAAATATTTCGCGCAACTGTTCACTCGATACCTCCTTGCTCTGAACAATGGATGCGAAAAGCCCAAAATCCCCAATCATCGAGAGGAAGCCCCAAAATACAACTGCCATGGCCATCAATCCAAAATCGACCGGCGACAAATGCCGCACAATAACGATTGTTATTGCCCAAGATAAAATCTGGGACAATAAATTGGCGCTGCCGACCCATGTCAGTGATTTAAAGACTTTCTTGCCAAGTCCCGGTTCAATCATTTTATTTCGTAGAGGCGTTAAGTATTTTACACTTAATTACTCAGTCCGTCTTTTTCTCACTGCGTGATGAAGCTTTGAACTGAGCATAGAGAACCTTCGCATTTTTTCTGTGCTCTTCCATGTTGGTATTAATGTAGAACGGATCGTATATTGGTATATTCCTTACAAAGGCAATCTTGTGCTGGTCAATTTTCTCAAAGATTGCATCAGCGGTTATAGACCCATTCTCGATATCCTCGATATCAATGATATTTTCATCATTCGCCTTACTTCTTAATCTTTCAAATATCTCAGTATATGTAGTGTATGGTCTCGCGGGATTGCCCGCCACCGCCCTGCCCTCGGGCACGCTCCTGTTTACAACGGAACCTGCCGCGACCATAGCCCGCGGCCCTATTGTGACACCCGGCAGGATAATTGACCTTTGCCCTATGAATGAACCTTCGAGGATCTTGACGGGCGCAAGGCGAGTCATACCAAGTCCCGGAAAAGCTGTTGCATCATGGGCAAGGATGAGAACATTTTTCCCTATGCGGCAATTGTCCCCTATTTCTATGAGGAACGGATATCCCGAATCGATCTCCACATCCTGAAATATATAAACATTTTTGCCGACTTTAAGCCCCCTTTTTATGAGGCTGCGAAGCCTCAAGCGGTCTCTTTTAAAGGCGAGATATGTGAATATGCGATTAAACCTTTTCAATAGATTGAAGATCATAAACTCCCCGTCCCCTAAATAACATCCGCCGCTCCGGATAGTGTAATCGGCTTGACCCCGGCGTCTCTTGTGAAAGTAAGATATTCCCTTATACGATTCGAAAACTGTATTTCATCTACCTTTGTTGTGACTATAAAACTCAACCCCGCCTGTAAAGATGTCGAATGAAAGAACATATTTACAATTTCGGCTTTCTTTCTCATGAACATCTTCGTTAACTTGATCAGCTGGTTCGACTCCGAACCCTCGGGAGACAGTATGATTTTGTTCAACAATCTCACCTTGCTCAGCAATCCCTTCATGCGGAAGAGTCTGCCCGGTCGAGACGTCAAGAAGCGGTCTAACGAATTGCATAATTTGCTGTTATCCTGAAGATATCCAACGGTTGCGGGGATTTCCAATAGTTCGCCGTCGGGCCGGCTTACAAAGATCTCCGGTGCGTTAAACCTGTATGGGACGGGAAGGATTGTAGAATAATCCGGCCCGTGATACTCCGACCAGTCGGTAAACGCCGTGACAGAGGTGTCCACCCGATAACCCGCTTCCCTCAGAACCCGCGCCGTGTCGCCATTATAACCCCACCTGCCGGCTCTGAAGGATTTTGGCTCGACACCAAAGTTCTTTTCTATCGCTTCGTGCAATGCACCAATTTTCTTTCGCTGCAAATCGTACGGAAGATTACAGAGCATGCTGTTATACGGGTTTCGTTCCTCTTCAAATGGCGGCGTGCTCCAGGGGTGGCAGTGCGCGCCGATCTCGCATTTTCCCTGCTGAAGAATTGACTTCAGGATACTCGAGGCTTCCTGATTTGTTGCTACGGGATAGGTGACAAGATAGGTTGGAGTCACATGAAACTCGTCGAACAGCTTTTGAAGCGAAGGAATTTTTTTTATGTTCTCGATGCCGAACGACTCGCTCGAATAGTCGCCCCAGTTGTCCTCCTCCGTGTCAATTGTTATGACAAGATACATGGTTCTTTGTGACGGGCCTCAGCGTAACATGATTTTCGCGGCGTTTTTGGCCATTCGCTTCATCATGTGCATGACCGGAAGGATCCTATTTTGTACGACCGAGATGGTCTGTGTCACACGGCCATCGCTGGTCCAGTAGAATTTGTATTCCTCATATCCCTTCAGAAAATCATAGACCTTGAATTGATTTGCGATCGCCCTTCCGATGCAGAGCCCCACGAGGAGATTGCCGGCGCTGATCCTCGAATTATATGCCTTATCCACCGCCATCAAATACAGCGACAGGGTATGATGATGCTTGAGATGCAGAAGCCCGCCTATGCAGTTCTCGTTCGCGTGCAGGAAGTCTATCTGCAGGTAATTCTTTTCAGCCGAATTTTCGAAAAACCTTTTCATGAATCCGTGCAAGTCTTTTCCGTCCCACTCTGTTTTCTCGGCGTACA
>DAOQVG010000264.1:0-2943 GCA_035341435.1 Smithellaceae bacterium | reverse complement strand
TCATGAAAAATTATCCGGCGGCCTATACCTTCCCGGCAGATTTATCAGATTCGAGAATCCATTGACGGATCTGACTTTTCGCCGGCACTTCTCCGACGGAGACTACCTTATCGTTAATAACAAGGGCCGGCGCTCCCTTCAATCTATAGCGCGAAATTTCCTGGAGATCGGTAATATTATAGAGGTCGGCGGCGATGGCCATCTCCGACAGTACATCGCGAACGTCTGATTCCAACTGGGTACAGCGGGCGCATCCCATACCCAGCACACCTATTCTTAATCCCGGAATATTCTCCGCTGCTGCGGGCAGCCCCCGGTCAATTTTAAATTCGCGTAAAAGAGCTTTTTTGTACGCCTCCCGCATTTTTTCCGGTATATAGTTGTTCAATGAAATTATCTCGAAAAGCTTCGCTGCAATTTCCTCATCGCCCAAGTCTTTTGGAAGCTTCGCTACTTCTTTTATGGCGGCGTCCACGCCCGCAATTCCGATCAACCGGCTGTTGATCATTACTTGTTTGATTTCATTTATCGACATAGTATCTCCTGTAAATGAATTTTATTTATTGATGTGCGGCGATTTCGTCAAGCACAATTATGAAATTGTAAACCAGCTCAATGATAAAGGTTGACATTTTGCAGCTTTTTGCCTAAAAACCCGGAAAATCTCTTTCTGGAGGCGATTTCTTGGATACGATTGAGAAACTGAAAAACAAGGCAATCAAAAAGAACGGCCTTTCCGCCGCTGAGGCGCTGGATCTTTTCATCGAAGGCACAGACCACACTTTCCGGGTGTTGGCTGCGGCTGCCGAAATACGCGAACATTTCAAAGGAAAGGAAATAATTCTTTGCGGCATAACAAACGCAAAATCGGGTAAATGCCCGGAAGATTGTTCTTTTTGCGCCCAGTCCGCCCACTATGAAACGGAAGCGTCAACATTTCCTCTGCAAAAAACCGCCCGGATCGTCGAAGAAGCTGCTTTGGCCGCCCGCAACGGTGCAGAGTTTTTCGGCATCGTCACCAGCGGCAAAGCTCTTACAACAAAAAAAGAATGGTCGGAAATTTTCAAGGCGATTGACAGGGTCGGTCAGCAGGGATTAAAACCATGCGCCTCCCTGGGCATTATCGATGCTCAAAAGGCGCAGGATCTCAAGGCAGCAGGACTCTACCGCTATCACCACAATCTGGAGACTTCCGGAAGTTTCTTTTCCAATATCTGCACAACCCATGCTTACGAAGAAGATGTGGAAACGGTGCGGCAAGCAAAGGCCGCAGGCCTCTCCGTCTGCTCGGGAGGCATTATCGGCATGGGCGAGGGAATCACCCACCGCATCGAGCTGGCCGAAACCCTGCGCAAACTGGATGTGGATTGCATACCTGTAAACATTCTCCACCCGGTTAAAGGAACACCCCTCAGCCGGACGGCTCCGCTGCCTCCCCTGGAAATCCTGATGACCATCGCCGTCTTTCGTTTTATGCTTCCCGACCGGGATATTAAACTCTGCGGCGGCAAGGAGAAAAACCTGCGGCAGCTGCTGCCGCTGGGCATCATCGCCGGCGCCAATTCTTTAATGACCGGCAATTATTTAACAACCTCAGGACGCCCGAGCGCCCTGGACGTGGAAATGATCGCCGATCTGGGGCTTGCTCCCACCCGTGAGGCGGCCCCCCTGTGCACCTGTGCGATCAAAATCAAGAGAACCTCCGGACGGACAAAGGCAAAATAATTAACCGGCATGAACAAAACAACTTTACGAACGGCCCTGCCGCAAAACATTCTTCTGCACGTTCTGAAACAAAATCAGGGGAAGTGGATTTCCGGCGAAGCACTGGCCAGACGCTTATCCATGACCCGTTCGGCCATCTGGAAAAAGGTCGGAATACTGAAGGAGGAAGGGTATGATATTGAGTCCATACCGCATAGGGGTTACCGGCTTATTAACATCCCCGATCTGCTCCTGGCGCAGGAAATCCACGACGGGCTGAAGACCTCCGTTTTAGGTAAGCGGGATATTCATCGTTATGTCAGCACTGACTCGACAAACAACAGGGCCAAGGAATTGGCCGCCCATGGCGCCGCTGAAGGCGTGCTGGTAATTGCCGAAGAACAGGCCCACGGTCGCGGGCGTCTTGATCGGCCCTGGTTTTCTCCGGGAGGGGAAAATATATACGCATCCTTTATTTTAAGGCCGTCTCTTCCGCCCTCAGCAGCGTCGCAAATGGTGCTTCTCACCGCGGTTGCTGCGGCCGAAGCCCTGATGGAAACCACCGGTCTCAGGGCAACACTGAAATGGCCCAACGACATTCTGGTGGACGGCAGAAAAATAGCCGGCATTCTCGTGGAAATGTCGGTGGAAATGGATGCCGTTGATTACATGATCGTCGGCCTGGGCATTAATGTTAACAGCCCGGCCGAACGGTTTCCCCGGAACAGCCGCAACAAAATCACCAGTGTGCTGATGGAAACGGGCAAACCCTTTTCCCGTGTTCATCTCCTCACCAGGTTTCTGGAGCTGTTCGAAGAAAGGTATATTGCGCTGGCGACAGCGGGCTTCGAACCCGTTATCACGCGCTGGAAAACCCTGACGGATATTATGGGGAAAGAGGCGACAGTCAGAACCCTCAGCGGCAGCTACACAGGCGTGATCACTGATATGGATCAGGACGGATTTTTGATTATCCGGGACGACCAGGGTGCGGCAACACGCCTGTTTTCCGGAGATATTACAATTATTTAAGGTTTTAGCATAATGGCTGCAGAAAAAAATTCCCTCCGGGGAATGACTTACGCATCAATGTTCGGCGCCCTTACGGCTCTCGGGGCTTATATTATGATCCCCCTGCCGCCGGTGCCTATAACATTGCAGACGCTCTTCGTGTTATTAGCCGGAGCACTGCTCGGCGGATACCTCGGAGCGTTGAGTCAGGTGGTCTACATCCTGCTG
>DAOQVG010000263.1:0-2961 GCA_035341435.1 Smithellaceae bacterium | reverse complement strand
TAGATTTTGTTTGTTATACAGAGATCATAAAAAAGTTTGAGTAAATTAAAAGGGATATTTGAAAAGGATCGCATTGATGTACATGTTCAACTGGGCGGCGGCGATAAATCATATTCTGTTTACACCTCCGACCTTACGTATGATTATGTGAAAATCAACGCCGATTACACAACTTGACGGCGAGAATTTAGAAACAAATTGATATCCGTTGTTTGAACTTGAATAATTGATTTATTTATGTTAAGTGCCGCCCAACTTCACACGTCTCCGGATTGCAGGCATGTTGCTTAAGTTTTTGAGTGTGCCCGGCAAGTTGAAGGAGAGGGAGGAAAAAACAAATTAAGGAGAAAATTATGTCAGTAATTTCAATGAAACTGTTACTCGAGGCGGGTGTCCATTTCGGGCATCAGACCAACAAATGGAACCCCAAAATGAAGCCTTATATTTTCGGGGCAAGAAACAACATTTATATCATTGACCTGCAGCAGACTGTGGGCATGTTTCAGACCGCCTACAATTTTGTCATCGATACGGTCACCGAAGGCAAGGAACTTCTCTTTGTGGGAACCAAGAAGCAGTCACAGGAAGCCATTCGAGAAGAAGCCACGCGGTGCGCAATGCCCTTCGTCAATCAGCGCTGGCTGGGCGGCATGTTAACCAATTTCGTCACGATTAAGAAAAGCATCGACCGACTCAACACTCTGGCCAAAATGTTTGAAGACGATTCCGTTAAAGCTTTTCCTAAAAAAGAAATAACAAAGCTGCAGAAAGAAAAAGAAAAACTCGAAGACGTCCTGGGCGGCATCAGAAGTATGAAGACCCTTCCGGCGGCAATTTTTATTGTTGATCCCAATCGTGAACATATTGCCGTTCAGGAAGCGAAGAAACTGGGAATTCCCATTGTCAGTATTGTTGATACGAACTGTGATCCCGATGATATCGATTACATTATTCCCGGCAATGATGACGCCATCAGGGCGATCAAACTCTTCTCTTCACGATTTGCCGATGCGGTAATTGAAGGAAAAAAACGTTTTGACGAGAGACTGACTGCCGAATCCAATAAAGAAATGCAGGCGGCAATTGAATCGAATATGAACGAAACGGACGTTCCCGAAAGTGTTGAAATGGGAAAAGAATCGGCAGATTAAAATCAGGAATGAACAATACTTTCAGATAAAAATACATGATCTTAATAGTTTTCAGGAGGTAGAAAAATTGGAAATATCTTCAGCAATGGTTAAAGAATTGAGAACAAAAACCGGTGCCGGAATGATGGATTGCAAGGAAGCGTTGGCGGCCTCAGATGGCGATTTTGAAAAAGCTATAGATTACTTGAGAAAGAAGGGGCTGTCGGCGGCAACGAAGAGATCTTCCAAAGCGGCCAAAGATGGCACCATTGCCTCTTATATTCACATGGGAGGCCGTATAGGAGTAATGGTGGAGTTAAATTGCGAGACGGATTTTGTAGCTAAAACCGACGCCTTCCAGACGACAGCTCGAGACATAGCCATGCATGTGGCGGCATCCAATCCGCTTTACGTAAAACCGGACGAGATTCCGGAAGATGCGCTGGAAAGAGAAAAAGATATTTACCGCAGCCAGTTGCGGGAAGAGAAGAAACCGGAGAAGATCTGGGATAAGATTATCGAAGGCAAATTGAAGAAATATTATGAAGATGTCTGCCTTACGGAACAGAAATTCATTAAAAACACGGACATTACGGTAGGAACTTTAATCAGTAACTTGATCGCCAATACCGGTGAAAATATTATGATACGCAGGTTTGCCAGGTTTCAGCTGGGTGAGGAAATCAAAAAATAAATGGTTGCCAAGAAGAAAGCCGTTTATAAAAGAGTGCTGTTAAAATTAAGCGGGGAAGCCCTTTTAGGAAAACAGTCTTCCGGGGTAGATCCTGAAGTGGCCAGTTTTATAGCCGAAGAGATAAAATCGGTAGCCGCTCTCGACATTCAGCTGGCCATTGTCATCGGCGGTGGAAATATATTCCGGGGCTTGGAGGCCAGTTCCAGAGGTATGGATCGGACTTCGGCGGATTATATGGGCATGCTGGCGACGGTGATCAACAGTCTGGCTTTGCAAAGTGCTTTGGAAATGCAGGGTATTCCTACCCGTGTTCAGTCGTCCATAGAGATGCGGGAAATTGCGGAGCCGTTTATTCAACGCAGGGCAATCCGTCATTTGGAAAAAGGCCGGATAGTCATCTTTGCCGGCGGAACGGGTAATCCGTATTTTACAACCGATACGGCGGCGTCTCTCCGGGCGATGGAAATCAATGCCGACGTCATTATGAAAGCCACCAAGGTGGATGGAGTATTCGACAGTGATCCGGTGAAGAACAAGACTGCGGTTATGTATGATAAAATCAGTTATATTGATGTGTTGTCAAAAAATCTTAAAGTAATGGATGCGACTGCAATATCGCTTTGCCGGGATAATAAGCTGCCGATTCTTGTTTTTAATATGCAAAAGAAAGGCAATATCAGACGTGCTATTTGCGGTGAAAAAATTGGTACTTACGTAGGAGATTAATATGAAAGATCAGATTTTTCAAAAGCTGCAAGATGATATGGAAAAAACAATATCCGCTCTGGATAAATCATTCAGCAGAGTTCGCACGGGAAGAGCTTCCGTTTCGTTGCTGGATGGAATCAAGGTCGATTACTACGGCGCGCCGACACCTATTGCTCAGGTGGCGACGCTTTCCGTTCCGGAAAGCCGCCTGATTGTTATCACTCCCTGGGATGTGACCGCGCTGGGCGCCATTGAAAAAGCAATTCAGAAGTCGGATTTGGGGCTGATGCCTTCTAATGACGGCAAAATTATTAGACTATCCATTCCGCCGTTGACTGAAGAACGCCGCAAGGAACTGGTTAAAGTTGTAAAGAAGATGTCATTAGAAGGCATCAGCCCCAAATCCGACTTCTGAATTGCTTTTTCAAT
>DAOQVG010000262.1:0-3001 GCA_035341435.1 Smithellaceae bacterium | reverse complement strand
GAGCCGGAAACCGAAAATATTTTAGTTACCTCGATGGCTTCCTCAAAAGTGAGATCGGGGAGAATGGTCGGCATTCTTTTAGCGAGCATACTTTTGCCGGAACCGGGCGGGCCGATCATGATGACATTATGACCTCCGGCGGCGGCTATCTCCAGCGCCCGCAGCGCCTGCCGCTGTCCCTTGATCTCATTGAAATCAATATCATAGTGTCGATGCTCCTGGAATATTGTGCTGATATCAATAACCAGCGGCTCGATGACCTGTCTGTTATTCAAAAATTCGACAACATCCGGCAGAGTGTTTACCCCCAGGACGGCGATCCCTTCGACTATCGCCGCCTCGGCGGCGTTTTCTCCGGGGACAAAAACTTTTTTCAAACCCAGTTCTTTTGCTTTCAGAGCGGCCGGCAGTACGCCCCGCACGCTTTTAATGCTTCCATCCAGGGAAAGTTCGCCGATAAAGAAGCAATCTTCCAAAGATTTTTCTTTAATCAATTCCTCCGCGGCGAGAATTCCGACGGCGATGGGCAGATCAAAGCCCGTGCCTTCTTTTTTTATGTCGGCTGGGGCCAGGTTGATTGTTACATGACTGCGCGGAAAGCGGTAACCGGAATTTTTTATTGCTGCTTTGATTCTATCCCTGCTTTCTTTAACGGAAGCGTCGGGCAGACCAACCGTGGAAAACTGGGGCAAACCGTCGGATATATCAACTTCCACGGAAACGGGATGGGATTCCATCCCGATGATACTCATACCAAGAACTTTAACGAACACCTGTTTTGCCCCCGCAATATTTTGAGAAAAAACATTAACTAATCATGCTGTTTATATCAAGAAATAATATTTATGCAAATTTGCTCGACTTCCTTGACTCCAAATCTGCCCTATGTTAAAGTCGATTACAAAGAAGTTATCCAAATCTTGCCATCCCATCCGTTAACGGGCCGTTAACGGGGTTCCGACGTTGGCAGAGTCTGCAGCTTCCTCAAAGTGCTATTTATTAATTAAGTATGAATGAAACTTTTTACAAAATCAGAAAAGCATTTCTTATACCTTTATTTGTTATAACGGTGCTTTTATTTTTGCTTTTTGTTATCAGCCTGATCAATGGTCAGCGCTGGGAAATCATCGTCACCGCGGTTCTGTTTTTGACCTCTCTGCTGGCTTGTGTGGATCTGGTAAAGAGAAAAATTACCGTCAGCGATCAGGGATTGAAAATTAAAAATGTTTTTCGTTCTAAAGAATTCGGCTGGCAGGATATTACGCACCTGGCTGTGGTTGTGCTGAAGAAGAAGGTGTATTTCCTGCTGACAACGACGAAGGGCTTTTATATTTTTTCCAATCTTTTCGAAAATCATGCTTTACTTGCCGGTTCCCTTGCGGACAGGCTGGACGAGGAAAGGGTGGAAGTGGAGGTTGTAAGGTATCTGGAGCAACCTCTGGAGCGGCTTTCAATGATTGTGATGAGCTGGATCGCCGCCGGGATTATAATCGGGGTGATTATTTTAAAAATATCTGAAATTTACATTTGATTCACAAATACTTGTCTGCGAAACCTGGAAATTCGAAAAGAGAGGAACTTCAAAAATGCGGCCAGAGATGCAAAACGATCAGGTTCATAATGAAGAGGTTCAAGAACCTCCGAAGCTGGTTGTAGAAAGGTTAATAGAAAAAAGACTGGAAGAGCTTGTTACATTTTTGTCAACTTCAGACGGCCGCAAAAGCAAGCTTTATGAAGAAGTAATGTCAATGGTGGAAAAAGGTTTGTTCAAGGTCGCCTTGCACCGGTCGAACAATGTTAAATGTACGGCGGCGGCGTTTCTTGGCATAAATCGCAATACTTTCGCTGATAAAATGGCAAGACTGGGTTTAAACAGTGAAAAAAATAAATAAACGCAGCAAAAATTATTTATATCTCCCCAAAAAGTTATTGTCGAATATACAGCAGTGCACAGCAATTGCATCTATCTTATTTATTTCAAACAAACGGTAAATAATATTTTAAAAATCACCGCAGGCGCGCTTTTGAAAACAGAATTCTGCGGCATGGGATGAATAATGTTTTTTATAAAAGTATTGAATATTATAAGAACTCTTCTTTGTTTAATTTTCAGTTTCCGGATTTATATCGGCCGACATCCTGCTTCCGTACAGGCGCCGGCGATAATCTTGTTCCCGTTTCTTCCCGCTCAGTTCAATTGCGGTTTCGCAGGCTTGATGACTTGCCGTCTGTCGGGAAAAGATGCGGATACAGCGGCTGACCGGACAATAAACGAGCTGTGGAAAAAAGTTCAGGCCAACAGCTTGCAAGCTGTTACCCAAACAGGTTGCGTAGACGGCTACTTAAACGGCATGAATGACCTCCGGGCTATAGAGACGGCTGTTTTCGAGCTTAAACGCGAGGATGCGCAGGAATTTCTTTTTTTTCATGCCGAGCGCCAGGCAGATCTGATTAATGCCGCCGGCGAAATGAGACGGTTTCTGGCCGATGAAGAAAAGTTGCTCGAAAACCAGACGGCGGTCACCGACTCGGCGGACATGGAGATAATCAACAGCCGCATTCTTCTGCTCAAGGATATTTGCTGGATGCTGGAGAAAGATATTCTGGCCAACATGCAAAAAGTATTGATGCTGACCGGCGCGGAAAAATCCGCCCTGGTGCCACCTGATGCTTTTCGTAAATACAGAAAATTCAATTTGCTTCTCAATGCCCTGGACCGTCTGGAAGTCCGGGGAAGAGATTCGGCGGGCATTCAACTGGTTTTCAAGCTGAAGAATGAAGCACAACTGCAGGAAGTTGTCCGGCAAATCAGGGAAAACGGCTTGCTGGAAGAATATCAGCAACGGGCGCAGAAAGGTGATTTGCAAAATTACTCCATTTTTATCGCGGAGGGCCAAACCGGCTGTCCGGGCGGGAGCAGTGTTGCGTTCACCTATAAGACATTTTCCATTGTCGGGGAGCTCGGACGCAATGTAGCCCAATTGAGAAAGTACATTCAAAA
>DAOQVG010000261.1:0-3046 GCA_035341435.1 Smithellaceae bacterium | reverse complement strand
TGATGTTAAAGAACTTCCACATGTCCATGCGTGTACCTCCTTGATCAATCCCAGCCGAACAAGTTATTCTACAGTTTCTGGATATCTTTACATTACATAAACATTATCATGGTCTATGTAATTGCACCCCTATGCATTATTTTGCAACAAATTTGTTTTTACTCAATGACATCATGATGTTATGATGTAAATCAATTGCGTTCCCTTTGCAACTTTATATTTTTGTCTTTACACATATGGTGTCAATTTTCAGAATCTACGACAATAAGTGGATTATTCATTTCTACAATTCTTTCCGGGAGAAGAAAAGGGTAATATTTTTGAGTCAACAACATGAAATTGAAATCTCAAAATTTGCTGTCTTTCTCTTGACATGCCTGTATCTTCGCAGTTAAAGAAATTGTTATTACCGGAATCAAAGCGGTGCTGTAATATCCCGGAAATCGCTAAAAAGAGGCATCCTATGAAAGAAAAATTCTCAGGTAAAATTCTCGAAGGCGGTTTGTGCATCTGTGATGTTTGCGGTCAAAAATCAAAATTAGGCGGCTTCATCAACCCCATGTCGCCCAATCCGCAGGTGGTCTGCTATGAATGCATGATTAAAGCTTCCGCCGAAGAGAAGGGCATCAGCATTGCCGCAGCGGAAAAGCAGCGCAATTCGTCCTTGCGGACTACCAATCTTTTCATTGACCACAAAATGAAGGAATACCTTTCGTTTGCCCAAAAAAGTGATTTCGAAGATCTCGACGAGGTCAATCATATCCTAAAATACGTTACGAATGTTTGGAATTCCTTTGATAAAAAAGAAAAAGATCGGATGGCCAGGAAGAAAGAAGAGGAATTGACCGCCATATTTGAAAACATCAAAATGAACTGGAGCTATCTGATTGAAGCGCCGCCGCAAAAAAGAAACGACCCGTGCCGTTGCGGAAGCGGCAAGAAGTACAAGGTCTGTTGCCTTATTCATGAAGAGAAGGAAAGAGCGGAGTTGGAAAAATGGAAGCGCTTCGACAGTTGGGTGATTCGAAAAGGAATGGTTCTCCTGGAGGAAAGCGAGGAACTGGATCTCATCGAATTGTTTCAGTTTTATTGTGGAAAGAAACGTACGGCGGAGGTGAAAAGATACGGGATCACGGAAAAAGATGTGGAAGAGTTCAACGAGTGGTTGATGAATGACTATTTTGCACCGGGAGAACAGACACCTTACGTGCTGGACAGGTTGCTGGCAAAAAATAATTTATCCGGGGATGAAAGAAAACTGGTGGAGGAAAGAATCGCAGCGCCGAAATCAGTGTATTTGGTTACTTTTATCAAGAAGGGAACGGGGGCTCTGTTGCGTAATGTTTTCGATCATGAAGAAGTTTTTGTTTACGATCAAATGATGTCTGAGTCGACGCAGCCGGGCTACGCTATTTTTGTGCGCATCTTTACCGCAGGAAAATTTTATCTTTTATCCGGCGGCCATGTTGCTTATCCTCCCATGTATCTGAACGAGAAGCTCAAGGAAATATTGAAAGCCTACAGAAAAAGCGGACGAACGGATGGCGTAAACAGCTTTCTGCGTCATAATGGTTATATCTTTGGCCGGCTTCTCTAATGCCATTTCCCAATTCAGCACTGCCTTAGCCTCCCTCTTTTCTAACAGGTTGTCTCGTAATGAAAGGGATTGTCTATGTTTCACGCATAATGCCCCCCGCGGGGGTGCAGGGGGTGGAGAATTTTTTATATAGTTGTAATTTTAATCAGTTACATGACGAAAGCCCCCGCTCCACCTCCGTCACTGCGTGACACCTCCGCCAGCGGAGGACATGTAATGGCAATATTTGCTATTATGACACAGCCTTAAAGAGGGGGGATTTTGCAAATTGTAATAAAAATCCCCCTGTATCCCCCTTTGGGAAAGGGGGATTTATCATGTTAACATCATCCCTTCCGGTATTTTCAACTGCGGAAGATGAGGTGAAAATGAAAAATTACAGTATAAAAAAGGGCAATCAGCAATGAAACTGATTGCCCTTGCCGGATTCTTCAACGGGAAACCAGAGGATGAGATGCATCCTGACGGTGAGGCGGGATGCTCGGTGCTCCGGCCGCCGGTTCCTTGTTTTTATTGATGGTTACTGGGCCTGAGCCTGGGTTTTGGGAGCGATCTTGATCTCTACTCTTCTGTTTTTCAGACGCCCCGCCTCTGTATCGTTGGTCGCTACAGGCATATCCTCCCCATAACCGATGACTTCAACGCGGCTTTCCGCAACATTCCGCTGGACGAGCAGATTTTTTACCGCATTGGCGCGTCGCTGGGAAAGGTCCATATTGTAGGCATTCGAACCTCGACTGTCCGTATGGCCTTCCACTCGAATGAAAGTCTCAGGATATTGATTCAGCACTTGGGCAACGCGGTCTATTTCGGAAATAAGGCCGGGTCTTACAGTCGAAGAATTGGAGTCGAAAGTAAAATCGCTTTTGAAAGAAACCGCCAGGAGATTTCCTTCCCTGCTGACAGTCGCGCTCTCCGAGGAAGCCAGAGCATTGCGCATGTCTCTTTCCTGATTATCCATCATTCTGCCGATTCCAGCTCCTCCCAGTCCTCCAACAGCCGCGCCGATGGCCGCGCCGATCAGAGTGCCTTTGGTGCTATGGCCGATGACCTGCCCGATCAATGCTCCGGCAGCCGCGCCACCCGCTGTTCCGTAAACGGCGCCTTTTGTCGTTTTCGTCTGGGTCTGAGGAGCCGTACAACTTACCAGGAACAAAATGCAGAATAAAACAGAAATCCTTTTTGTATTCATCGTATCCTCCTTTATTAGATTGATTTTGATATAACGCTTAAATTGATATGCTTATGATTAACGATATTGACTAAAAAATAAAGTGAAAAAACGGCGACACAAAAATTCAGGAAGCGGTTATTCATATTTCTCCTTTTATTACATCGTGTTCCGACCCTGAAGGCCTGTTAAGGAGTGTCTAAATACCAGTTTTCCCAATACTTTTTTATTTTATCTTTATAATTGTAAAAAACCATATACGATAAAGGTATAATTTT
>DAOQVG010000260.1:0-3127 GCA_035341435.1 Smithellaceae bacterium | reverse complement strand
CGGATATTAAAAAAGAATCGATTTACAGCTTGATTTCGGTCAAAATCTGGCTCATATTATTTGTCAAATAATCAAAAAATTACATTCCCAACGCGGTCAGACCGGGTACGGCCGGTTTAATCCAACCATATTTTACGCTGCTCCAGCGGTATAGCAAATATTATAATATCAAAGAGTTAGCTGATAGAAAGGGTAGGCTTAAATTAATAGAAAAGGAGGATAAAATGAAAAGGAATGTAGCAGTCTTAGTTACAATGATTTTCGTTATGGTCTTCGTTTTTGCCACCGACTCTTTTGCGCAGCGGGGAATGAGATGGCATGGCAGCGGCGGCTGGGGAATGGGAAGCCAGTACGGCAAAATGTTTGATCCCAAAACCGTGGAAACACTCGCAGGAGAAGTGGTCAGTATAGAAAGAATTACCCCGGTAAAGAGGATGTCTTATGGTGTGCATGCAATTGTAAAGACACAGAAAGAGACGTTATCCGTTCATTTGGGGCCCGCCTGGTACATAGAAAATCAGGACATTAAGATTGAACCGAAGGACAAGATCGAAATCAAAGGATCACGAATCACCTTCCAGGGCAAGCCGGCAATCATTGCTTCTGAAATCAAGAAGGGAGATGAAATACTGAAACTGCGGGACGAAAACGGCTTTCCCGCCTGGAGTGGTTGGCGACGACGTTAATCTATCAAAATAAGCTTACCCCGATCAGCTGACACCGGCATAAAGCGGATAGTGGTCCTTAACGGGCCGCTCCCGCCGTGCCGGGTGTTGATGATCAATAAAATCAATTAATTAATTATTGACGGAGGGCATATGGCGGAACAACTGAAAGTTGGCTGTGCTCGCCCTACAGGTGGGCAGGTGGGAGAAACGGTTCCAGAACAACTTCCTGAAAAAAATGATGAAAAAAAGGAGGTCCTGAACATGATTCAAGTAGGTAAAAAAGCTCCTGATTTTACGGCGCCGGGATACCTGAAAGGCGAGTTCATAAATGTGAAACTGTCCGACTATCTGGGGAAATGGGTCGTTCTTTGCTTCTATCCGGGTGATTTTACATTTGTCTGAGCAACGGAAATTTCAGCAGTTGCTGAAAAATATGGTGAGTTTCAAAAACTGGGAGTCGAGATTTTGTCCATGAGCATCGACAGCATGTTTGTGCATAAAATGTGGAACGATTATGAAATTTCCAAAATGGTGGAAGGTGGAGTGCCTTTTCCCATGTTGTCTGATGCCGGCGGCAAGGTCGGTAAGGTCTATGGCATTTATGATGAGGATGCCGGAGTCGAAACAAGAGGACGATTTATAATTGATCCGGATGGTATTATTCAGGGATACGAAGTATTAACACCGGCGGTAGGAAGAAATGTAGACGAAAGTCTGCGGGAAATTCAGGCGTTCCAGCTTGTCAGAGAATCGCAGGGAACTCAAGCCACACCATCAGGCTGGCGGCCGGGTAAAATGACGCTCAAACCCGGACCGGAACTGGTTGGTAATGTCTGGAAAGTATGGAAAACTTCTATGGCATTCGATTGAAAATAAAAATCAGTGCAACAAATTATCACGCGAGCGCGCATAGCGTTCCGTGATAATTTGTTGGGGCATACCTTGTGTAAAAATTATCAATATTCTTTTTTGCCTTAAGTATCTGTAGACCGGTATTTGTAGCTGCTCGAAAGTTTCAATCTTCGTCTTGTGGACATATTGGGGATATTGCTCGGGGAACAGGCCGCTATCGAGAAAGGAGGCACAAGGAGATGCAGAGAAACAAAAGAGGAATGGGCTATGTGGGATACTGCATTTGTCCGAAATGCGGGGATAAGGTATTGCGTCAGGCAGGTAAACCATGCAAAGGAGATAATTGTCGGAAGTGCGGCGGCAAGATGGTGAGGGAAGGCTCGTACCATCATCACCTTATCGAGGAAAAGAAAAAAGCGCTCAATTACAACTAAAAATTGGGCGCTTTTTTTGTGCGGGCAGGGCAGGAATTTG
Source organism: Smithellaceae bacterium (assembly GCA_035341435.1). GTDB lineage: Bacteria > Desulfobacterota > Syntrophia > Syntrophales > Smithellaceae > MVRV01. The sequence continues at coordinate 1,133 of DAOQVG010000260.1, read as the reverse complement.
CAGTCTGGCCAGGTTGTTGCCCCGGTCTTTTTGTCACTTGCCGGAAGCGTTTTTGATGAGTTCCAAGGCTCTTGAAAGGTGTCTTCAAAACTTTTTGGCAACTCAAACAGTTGAAGCCGCTATCTTTTGTGTCGTCAGGATTCATAGCAAAAACGCTTCCAATGGCCGCTACGGGGAGACAACAATGAAGGCAACAACTGCTCTTTGGCCGATGCGGTGGCCTGAAGCTTTCCGGGGAGGAGCAAAACAGAGATGAGAAAAATATCAGTTATATTTGTCTTGTTTTTAGTTGGATGTGTCGGCATTCCTTCAAACGTGAAGCCGGTTGATAATTTCCAGTTGGAGAGATATCTGGGGAAGTGGTACGAGATTGCGCGGCTGGATCATTCTTTTGAACGCGGTTTGACCAGGGTATCAGCAATTTACACCTTACGGGACGACGGCAGCGTTCGCGTGTTAAACAGCGGCTATTCGGAAAAAGAAAAAGCATGGAAGAGGGCCGAGGGGAAAGCCTATTTCGTAGAAGGATCAAATGTGGGTTTCCTCAAAGTTTCTTTCTTCGGCCCCTTTTACGGTTCTTATGTCGTCTTCGAACTGGACCACGCCAACTATCAATACTCACTTGTGTGCGGGCCGAACAAATCTTACTTGTGGATCCTGGCCAGAACCCCGGAAATAAGCAGTGAGTTAAAGGATCGCCTCATCGCCAAAGCGGCGGCATCCGGTTTTGATACAAGCAAGTTGATCTTTGTTGAGCACTATTGATCAGAAAAGTTAATGCCGCCGGGTTAATCAGAGCAGCAGTTAATAATGTAGATGATCTTTTCGCCTCCACACTTGGGGCATTTGATTACATCCCCGTTTTCATCCTCACAATCTACTGTTCCATCTTGGTTCCATACATGCAGACATTTCTGATTTTCGCAGCTATATTGGTGATAGGCGATTTCTTTTTCCGTTGCCATTTCCTTGCCCTCCTTGCCTGGATATAACCGACCGCAAAATTATAATTTAGCAACGGTTAAAAATCAAAACATAATAATGAATCGAATTGCCTCAAATAAAATGTTACCGAAAGGGTGGATAAAAAAGGTACGTTGACTCATAAACCGATGTTACCGGAAGAGATACGG
>DAOQVG010000259.1:0-3280 GCA_035341435.1 Smithellaceae bacterium | reverse complement strand
GCGGACATTCTTACCGGTTATGTAAGACAGAATCTCGCACGCTCGATAACAAAGCAATATGCGGATAAAGACGGAAATATAACGGTTATGATTATGTCGCCGGATGTCGAGGACAAGATTAACCGCTCCATTCAGCACACCGATTTTGAATCATATGTTTTGCCTGATCCTGCTGTGGTGAATAAACTGGTCACCAGCCTGCAACGGCTGGTAAACGCTTTTACGACCAGCGGCCTCCAGCCGATAGTTCTTTGTTCACCGAACACTCGCATCCATTTCCACAAAATATTGGAAAAGTTTTATCCCGGCATGGTGATTTTAGCGCATAACGAAATTACAAGAGAAGTAAATGTAAAATCTTTAGGGATGGTAGAATTATAATATGCAGGTTAAACGCTATGAAGTATCGAGCATAAACGAGGCTATGACCAAAATTAAAGAAGACATGGGGCCTGATGCTATTATTCTTTCCACGAAGAAGATAATCAATGGTGCGGGCGAGTCCGCTCTGGAAGTAATCGCGGCGCGTGATGAGAAAGTAGTGCCGCCGATGAAGCATGCTGTTGAAGTATTGTCTTCCGAAAGCACCAGTTTAACCGAGGGCAGAGATGATTTTTATAAATTCATTCGTGAAGAGATAGGAGAAGTCAAAGAAATTCTCCGGGCCGCGCAGAGAGAGAAGTCGGTAAGAGAAGAATTGGAAGAGTTGAAAGAAACAATGGATAAATTTTTTGATCTTCTGGGAGCGCGGAAAAGGAGGTCAAATCCGGATGTCAATCGCCGGGTCTATTATCAGTTGCTTTCCTGCGGGTTCAGCCGGGCCAGCGCCTGCAGTATTATGGAAGAGCTCTGTGCTCAGATATCTTCGCAGGAGCAGTTGACGGAAGATGATGTCCTGCAGATTGTCAGACAATTTGTAATTAAATCCATGCCGGTGAATAATACATCAGGAGAGGAAAAAAGAATTAAGGCTTACGTCGGTGCGACGGGCGTCGGCAAAACCACAACCCTGGCCAAACTCGCCGCCCGTTATTCATTGATGAAAAAAATGAACGTGGGGTTAATCACTCTCGACACTTTTCGCATTGCCGCCATCGAACAATTGAGGACCTATGCAAAGATTATGGGAATCCGTATGGAGGTGGCTTCGACAAAAGAGACATTTCAGAAATCACTGCAGCTGCTGTCGGACAAGGATATTGTTCTCATTGATACGCCTGGCCGGAGCTGCGTAGATGAAGGTTATTTGGGCCTTATGGATAACATGCTGCAAAACGGTGATATTGAAACCAATCTGCTGATCAGCAGTACAGCCAGTGAAGATAATCTAATGGATATGGTTGCGAAGTATTCTCCCTTTGATTACGACAACCTGATTATCACCAAAACAGACGAGTCACGACGTTTCGGCATTCTTTATGATGTTATTAATAAAGCCCGGAAACCGGTAAGCTTTTTGACTTGCGGGCAAAATGTTCCCCAGGATATAGAAGAAGTTACACCTCATAAAATGGCAAATTTGATTATGAAAAGAGTTGTTCATTAATTTGATAATGACCAAGTGGATCAGACGCTGACACTTAAGGAGTTATATGAGACCGGATCAGGCGGAGGCTCTCCGAACGTTAAGAAAGAAAGATATGCTCTCAACGGAGGGAAGCGGTAAACAAGGTGAAAAAAAAGGATCTTCAAAACGGCCGGGTGTGCGGATGATATCCGTTACCAGTGGAAAAGGCGGTGTGGGTAAAACCAATATAGCGGCCAATCTTGCTTATCTTCTTTCCCGAATGAACCAAAAAATAATGATACTGGATGCCGACGCAGGATTGGCTAATATCGACGTCATTTTAGGCATCAACTCTCTGTATAATTTGTCTCACGTGTTAAATGGTGAAAGAACACTGGCGGATACCCTGGTGGAAGGCCCCGGCGGCATTAAAATTCTGCCGTCGGCATCGGGCATTCCCGAAATGGCCGAACTGTCCCGCGGCCAGAAACTTACGCTGATTGATGAATTAAATAATCTTAACGACTCCCTGGATTTTATGTTTATAGATACGGGCGCCGGAATATCTTCCAACGTCATGTATTTTAATATGGCGGCGCGGGAGATAATCGTGGTCACATCTCCGGAGCCGACGGCTTTAACGGATGCTTATGCATTGATCAAAGTGCTTTATCAGCGGCATGCCAAAAAACGTTTTCGTCTGATTGTCAATATGGTCCGCAACCCGACGGAGGCAAAAGAAGTCTATGACCGCTTGAGCAATGCTACGGATCAATTCTTAAATTTAACTATTGAGTATTTAGGCTATGTGTTGTTAGATGAAAAAGTAAAACAGGCTGTATTGCAGCAAAAGGCGGTTGCTGAAATTTACCCGAATTCCTCCGCTGCCCAATGTCTGGTCAGAATTGCAAAAGAAATATGCAGCGAAGAGATTTTATTCAGCGATGAAGACAGTACAATAAAATTATTCTGGGAAAATATCATTGGTCAGAACTGTGGATAAGAAAAAACGAGAAAAACTGATAATGCAGTATGCGCCCCTCGTCAAGAATATAGTCGGGCGTCTGGCTGCGAAACTGCCCATAGATTCTGCAGACAAGGAAGATTTGGTCAATGTGGGTATCATGGGTTTAATGTCTGCTCTGGAAAAGTATGATAAAAACAGAAATGTTCAATTTGAAACATATGCCAGTTTCCGGATCAGAGGCGCAGTGCTTGATGAATTGAGAGCCAAAGACTGGGTGCCCCGTGCGACTCGCAGCAAAGACAATAAACTGGAAAATGCGATGGTGGTTCTCGAAAAGAAATTGGGAAGAGCGCCGACCGAGGATGAGATTGCACAACAACTGAACATTCCGCTGGAAGAATATTTCAAGCTGCTGGACGAAGCCAGATGTATTTCCCTGATATCCACGGAAGACCTGCCTCCCGATTATCTGGAACGTTACAGCCGGGAAGACATCGTTGAAGAAATCAGCGCAGGAAACCCGCTGAACCTGCTCGTCAATATGGAGATAAAAGACAAGCTGAAGAAAGCGGTGGACAGGTTGCCGGAAAAAGAGAGGCTGGTTTTATCGCTTTATTACTTTGAAGAAATGACCATGAAAGAAACCGGACGCGTCATGTCCTTAACCGAATCAAGGGTCTGTCAACTTCATGCGCAGGCGGTTTTAAGATTAAGAAGCATGGTCAAGTTTTGTCAATAGCAATCTGCTGGATTCAACATGGTAGAAAAAGCAAAATTGGATCTTCTGGAAAACCCGTCTGAAATAG
>DAOQVG010000258.1:0-3281 GCA_035341435.1 Smithellaceae bacterium | reverse complement strand
CTCTCGGCCCACGGATTAGAAGTCCGTTGCTCTATCCAGCTGAGCTACAGGCGCAAATAGTAAATCCTGTACCTGAAAAAAGAGTTTGCGTAATATCCTCTCTTTTCCATTTTGTCAAGATTAAATGCTTGCAAAAAATTATTTACCTTACATAACCGGCGATACCGTTAAACTTATATCCCTTTTCTACTGCTATTTCTCCTTTCGGATCGGTTGCAAGAAATAACGCCCGGTGGAAGATTGAATTGAGCTGCGATAAAAACTCGTAAAAGATGGGTTCGTATCTTCTGTTTTCAACCGCATATTATTCCGATTAATCGGAGCGGCCTATTAAACCCTTGACACATCCAGAGGATAGGATATAGAGTTCGTCCAATTCTTCATGAGAGTGAATGGACTACAATAAATTAAAATATTGGCTGGCGTTAAAGTCCATTGCCGGAATAGGCAATGTCAGCTTTCCTGCGCTGATTGATCAATTCGGCTCTCTGGAAGCCATATTCTCCGCCTCGGTCGATGAACTGCAGACCGTGCCGACGGTAACAAAGAAAGCCGCTTTGGGCATCGCCGCGTTTAAAAACTGGGATTTTATTAAAAAAAATCTGGAGCTAACCGTAAATGCCGGCATTAATATCGTTACCTGTCAGGACGAATTATATCCGGCAAAATTGTTGGAGATTTACGACCGCCCTCCTTTTCTTTTTGTCAAGGGAAGCCTCCGAAATGACGATATCAATATTTCCATTGTCGGTTCAAGGCTAGCCAGTACTTACGGCAAATATACGACGGAGAAAATAAGCCGCGAACTGGCTCTGCGGGGAGTAACCATTGTCAGCGGATTGGCACGGGGCATCGATTCAGCGGCCCACCGCGGAACATTAACGGCCCAGGGAAGAACAATTGCCGTTCTGGGAAGCGGTCTGGATATCATTTATCCACCCGAAAACAAAAATTTATTCGCTGCAATCTGCGAAACGGGGGCTGTCGTCTCCGAATTTCCGCCGGGAACGCCGCCGCGCGCCTGTAATTTTCCCGCCCGCAATCGTATCATCAGCGGCATGTCTTACGGCGTGGTTGTGATTGAGGCGGGAGAAAAAAGCGGCTCCCTGATTACGGCCAGGCTGGCGCTGGAGCAGGGACGGGAGGTTTTCGCCGTTCCGGGAAGCATTGATTCCGCCGGTTCGCGGGGGACAAACAAGCTTATCAAGCAAGGCGCAAAACTGATTGAAAACACGGATGATATTTTAGAAGAGATTTTGCCGCAGCTGGAAAGAATAAAAACACCGGAAATTTTGTCCATTCCCGGCAAAGACGCAGGCACGAAGAAAGAGAGCGACAATCTCAGCTCCATCGACCGCGATATTATGGCGCTTTTATCCAACAACCGCATTCATATCGACGAGTTGATAAACATAACCGGTTTCACGCCCGGCGATATCTTAAGTTCTCTCATGAAGCTGGAGTTAAACGGAATTGTTCAGCAGCATCCGGGAAAGTTCTTTTCTTTATCAAAATAAATTTGTCTTTACAAATTTCCGGCACCCCATTATAGGGTGCGGCGAAATATAAGGAGTTATTATGACCAATTCGTTAATTGTTGTGGAATCGCCCACAAAAGTTAAAACAATAAAAAAATTTTTGGGAAAGGACTTCAACGTTGTCGCTTCCATGGGACATATCAAGGATCTGCCTAAAAGCACCTTAGGAATCGACCTGGAAAAGGATTTTGAGCCGACTTACAAGAGTATTGAAACGAAGAAAAAGACAATAGACGAACTTAAAAAAGCCGCCAAAAATGCAGAGAATATTTATCTCGCCCCTGATCCGGATCGCGAGGGAGAAGCGATCGCCTGGCACATTTCAGAAGTAATCAACAAAAAAAACAAAAACATTTACCGGGTATTATTTAATGATCTGACTAAGAAAACGGTTCTGGACGCGATTGACCATCCTTTAAATCTCGATTTTAATAAATATGAAGCGCAGCAGACGCGCCGGATTCTGGACCGGCTTGTCGGCTACCAGATCAGCCCCGTGCTCTGGGATAAAGTCAAAAGAGGACTGAGCGCCGGCCGGGTTCAATCCGTCGCCGTGAGAATGATTTGTGAAAGAGAAAATGAAATAAGTAAATTTGTTCCCGAAGAATACTGGAATCTCATAGCCCGGTTTCAGGGAAGCAATCCACCGCCCTTTGACGCGAAGCTGCATAAAATCGACGGGAAAAAAGCAAAGGTGACAAACGGCGAACAGGCTGCCGGACTTGTTGAATCGTTGAAGAAAGCTTCTTTTATTGTTGAGAAGCTGGAGAAGAAGGAACTCAAGCGCTCCGCCCTGCCGCCCTTTACAACAAGCAAACTGCAGCAGGAGGCCTCCCGCTGGCTGCGATTTTCCGCAAAAAAAACGATGAGTGTAGCTCAAAAATTATACGAAGGCATCGAACTGGGTAAAGACGGTTCCGTCGGTCTTATTACCTACATGAGAACCGACTCCTACCGCATCGCCGAGGAAGCGCTGGCGGCTGTCCGCGACTACATTAAAGAAAACTATTCTCCCGCTTATCTGCCCGCCCGGCCGCATACTTACAAGAATGCGCAAAAAGCGCAGGATGCCCACGAAGCCATCCGGCCTTCCACTATGGCTTATAAGCCGCTGGATATTAAAGAATATTTAACCGCCGATGAATTTAAGCTCTACCAGTTGATCTGGAACCGCTTTGTGGCCAGCCAGATGAGCCCCGCTGTTTTCGATCAAACCACGATTGATATCAGCGGCGCCAACTGCATTTTCCGGGCGCAGGGACAGGTTCTTAAATTCCCCGGTTTTGCCATCGTTTATACCGAAGGCAAAGATGAAAAGGAAGAAGACAGCGGCCAGGACAAGCTTCTCCCGGAAGTTCAAGAAAAAGAAAATTTGACCCTGCTCAATTTAAACTCAGAGCAGAAATTCACCCAGCCGCCCCCCCGCTTTTCGGAGGCCTCCCTCGTGCGGGAGCTGGAAGAAAAAGGCATTGGCCGTCCCAGCACTTATGCCACCATTCTCACCACCATTCAGGATCGGGAATACGTGCGTCTGAACAAAGGCAAGTTTTTCCCCACGGAACTGGGGATGACCGTTACCGAGCTTTTGGTGGAAAACTTTCCCACTGTTCTGGATATGGCTTTTACGGCTGATATGGAAAACAAACTGGATATGATCGAAGAGGGCGAAAGTCAGCGCGTTAAAACCCTGCATGATTTTTATGATATTTTTGCCGGAGAATTGAAAAAGGCAAAAAAGGAGAT
>DAOQVG010000257.1:0-3321 GCA_035341435.1 Smithellaceae bacterium | reverse complement strand
AAAATTTGACACCTACGTTTCGGTGGGCTGCGATGACCAGGGAACAGTAGTGTAGTATCCTGTATACAATACTGTTCCCTGGTCATCGCAGCCCACCGAAACGTAGGTGTCAAATTTTTCGTGCAGGATCGAATTCATCTGCTGCGGGGGCATATTTGCAGAAACAAGCTTGTATAATTCCTGCAGGCTTTTTACAGCGTGCTCGTGGGTGATTTCGCCGTACGGATAGAATTTTTGGCTGGATGGCTTGGACATATAATTCAGGGAGCGGGCGATTGCATCCTTTAAACCGTCGAGATCGGAGCAGGCCTTTGTGTAATCCGGAATCTGCCGGGGATCGGTAATCTTTCTCAGCGCGAGTTCACCGGGCGGCAGCTGTCGGGAATAATCTTTTTCGAATTCCTGGATGTCGGTAATAACGGCGCCGCGCTTCTGACAGCCCGCAAGAGCACCCAGAACAATAACCAATATAAAGCATACAAAAATAATTTTTGTTTTCATGAAAAATACATAAAACAAAAGATCATTGTCTGTCAAAAGAAATTTATTCGTAAAATTGCCCAACGATATGATAAATATTAATTTTAGTTTATTCTTGAAATATAATATGAAACAGAAGGCAAACATTAAAGACTGGTATAAGGATAACAACATGTCATCATACATAAACATCAAAATCGGAAATACTTCATTGCGGGCGGAGCTCTTCGATACGCAATGCGCCAAACAAATAATGGGAATTCTTCCCGTTGATGCGGTTCCCGGCGAATGGGGGGATGAGTTTTATTTTGAAATACCCGTGACGGCACAGCTTGATGAGACGGCGACAACAAAAGTCAAGGTGGGCGATATCGGATTTTGGCCCCCCGGGAGGGCTTTGGCGATATTCTTTGGGCCAACGCCGATGAGCAGAGGCAACGACCCAGTTCCAGCCAGCGCCGTCAATCTTGTAGGGAAAATACTTGATGATGCCGCTCACTTAAAGCAGGAGAAAGGGGCCGGTAAGATTGTTCTTGTTAAAGAAAGCGCATAAGGAGAGGAAATGATGATTTCACGTATTGACCACGTATCCATTGCGGTAAAAGATTTAAAAAAGGCCTTGCACTTTTTCTGTGACATACTCGGAGCGGTTGCGGGAACCAGCTCGGCCGATCCATTCATGAAATATTTCTGGCAGCTTCATTCTCTTGGCGATTTGTCGCGCCTGGAAATTATCTCTCCCACGGGCAGGGGAAGTTTTCTGGATGGCTTTTTTAAGTCCCGAGAGGCTGGAGTCCACCATATTACCCTGCAGACGCCGGATATCCGCAAAGCCATGGCGCATCTCGAAGCGCACGGCATTCCCTTCTTCGGCTACCACGAATACCGGGACTGTTTATGGAAGGAAATATACATCCACCCGCGTGATGCCTTTGGCGTGCTGATTCAGATCGCCGAGTTGCGCTCCGATGACTGGCTGCCCGATCAGGTTAAGTTTCCAGCGGGGACAAAGATGCAGGTCGAGAAGACGGAAACCGGCGCGACGCTGACATTTGCTCATCCCGGCGGAGGCAAGGTTTCATTGGGGCTTGACCGTGGAGAGCTTAGGCAACTGAAGACAAAACTGGAAGAAGTGTTGTCATAATATGCAGCTTCTCTACGGCCTGACCGTCAAGTTGACCCTGACGCGCATCCAGAAAAAGATTGTACCGATTGTTCCTATCGTTCCGCCGGTCAGAAACGTTGTTTCCGGGCTGATCCTGCTCCAGAGAAAAACAGGAGTGATGTATTCAAACGATAAAACTTACTCAGCATTTTATCGTTGCAGTGATATTTAATCCCGGTAAGAAAAATCCCGCAATAATAATAACGCTGATGACGACAGCCCAAATAATATATTTCAGCAGCTTCCCCGAATCCAGTCTATCTTTGAATCCTGTTGCTGAAAAGAGGCAACCGAGCACGATATATATAACGATGAGGAGGGAGCCGTGTGTCGTCCAGTGATGTCCCAGGATCGCTTTCATCACACTCATAACAGGGGTGCTTATTTCCTTTATGACCAGGATAACAGCATTCAACATGACTGTTACAACCAGTGACAGACCGAAACCAGCAGCATATTTTCCCATATGTGAATTGTTCATCATCGTTACCTCCCTAATCCCATTGTTACTCCTTTACTGATAATTCCACCTGCACCTTCCATGAAAAGGCCGAGTAATATTATCAGTGCACAGATTCCAAGAATCAGATTTTTCTTTTTTGTGTTGTTTAAGGGCATGACGCCGCAAACTGCTATCGGCAGGTAAATGCTGAGCAGCAATAACGAAAAAAAGATATGCTCCTTCACTTCCATAAAATAATTGTGCGCCCAAGGCCATTTGCCGGCCTTGATGATTTCCCTGTCGGCGCCGTAATATACAACATACCAATAACCTCCGATCAGAAAGGCCAGAACAATAAGTATGGCCACCGCTGAACTTAGCTTCTTAATCCTCCTGTAATTCCCCTCATGAGCATTCAAGACATCCACAAACAAGGCAACAGCAAACAGGATGCCCAAAACGCCAAACAGTACATGCAACATCATTAATCCCTGGCTTGGCATTTCCGTTCTCCTTTCTCGAATACCTGGTAAACGGGTTTATTTTTTGTCAATATTCATCAGCACAAAGATGCTTTATTCATGTTCATTTTCCTTTATATTGAGCATCAGCGTAGACTTTCCGGTGCTGATATTCCATGAGTTACGGATCGTTGGCAACATAAGAGTAAGGGGTATAGATTTGCCCCCGATTCCCGCCAATAGTAATTTTTTACCCTTTATTTCTCCACCTTAGCGAAAAGTTCTTTGAATTTGGGCGGCACTTCCGCCTTCGTTCCTTTTTTATAATCAAAAAACATGATGCCGGTTTTGGCTCTCGCCACTTCCCGCCCGGTTTTCTTGTTGGTGAGAAGATAGATGAAATCGTATCCATAGCGGAAGAAATCGGTGAGGGCGACTTTCATTTCCAGCACATCACCCTGAAAGGCCTGCGATTTATAGAGAATAACTGAATCGTTCATGGCAATGCCCAGTCCTTCTACATTCAGCTCATTCCAGCCGTATTTGGCGAAAAACTGGATGCGCGCCTCGTTGAGCAGAAACATTATGCCGGCGGCACCCACGTGATTGGCATGATTGATTTCGCTTATGTGGACGGTGATTTCGGTTTCAAAATCATATTTTTCCGGTAAATCAAGGACTGCACGAGCCATATTTATATTCCTCCCGTTTTTATAATTGACGACCTCGTAAAAAGGCCGGATGCTGCGTTGCGCTTCATCCCTCGTCACTGC
>DAOQVG010000256.1:0-3328 GCA_035341435.1 Smithellaceae bacterium | reverse complement strand
ACTTTTGATTATCTCGGTGGAAACTTTCAGAATTCTGGCTTTTTTGTGACTGTTGTCGGTTAGAAACTTAACCTGGAAACCCAGGAAAGATTTTGCCGGGTATCCCATCGAGTTCAGAATCATCGATAACAAAGTTACTGTAACCTGTTCGCCGGTGGAAATTAAAGCATCATATTCCCTCTCGTTGGGTAATTCTACCGCCTGATGGGCCAGAGCAATCAGCCTGTCTGTTTCCCCGGACATCGCCGATAAAACTACAACAACACCATTGCCTGCCTCTCTTTCGCGGATTACTTTCGCGGCTACATTTTTAATTTTATCAATATTTGCAACCGATGTTCCGCCAAACTTTTGAACAACCAATGCCATTTGTATCACCCTCCGTTTTCAAGATCCGCGAATATTTTTGTTATTCTCTCGTGCGAACCTTGAATAGTTATTTTTCTCTTGTTCTCGTCAATATATTCAAAATTGATAAAAATCGCCGTATTCGGAATTATTTCAGCAATTTTTTCCGCCCATTCAATAACCACCACACCTTTTCCGGCAATAAATTCCTCGTATCCTAAATCATCGAGCTCGGAATATTCGTTCAGCCGGTAAACGTCAAAATGAAACAGTCTGTGCCTGGCCGGATATTCATTAATCAAAGTAAACGTGGGGCTCGTGATTTGATAACTTTCATCGACTCCCAATCCACGGGCAATGCCGCCGGTGAAGCAAGTCTTGCCGGAACCCAGTTCGCCCGAAAGCGCGAGTATATCGCCTTCCTCTAATTTCTCCCCTACTTTGCGGGCAAAATTAAAAGTTTCATCCGCACTGCTGGTTGTTATCTGAATAGATTTTTTCTGTTCCATCGAAAATCTTGGTAATCTAGCATTTTATTTCTTATTTTTCCAACAAAACAATTGCTGTGGCATAATTTCTGGTGTGGGTCAGACTCAGGTGAATTTTTTGAATGTTTCTCTTTTCAGTCTGGGCTTTGGCGCCGCCCCGTAAAATCAGTTCCGGTTTTCCTTTTTCATCATTGAACACTTCGATTTCTTGAAGTTTTATGCCCATTCCCAGACCCAGGCCCAAAGCTTTAAGAAATGATTCTTTGGCGGCAAATCGAGCGCCGTAATTGATTTCCGCCTGAACATGTTTTTCGCAGTATTCTATTTCTCCCTCGGAAAATACACGCTGAAGAAATTTAGAACCCCACTTGGCGATTATCCTTCCCAGGCGGTCATTTTCGACCAGATCAATCCCGATACCGCAAATCATTTATACCTCTTCTATTATGCGTGCAAAATGGCATCCGTAACTGCCGCAACTTTTTTCATTGCGGCGACATCATGCACCCGGACAATGTGGCACCCGTTTAATATTGCGGCAACAACAGTTGCTGCGGTGCCTTCTACTCGATCCTTTGGTTCACCGCCGGTTACTTTACCGATAAATAATTTGCGTGACGTTCCCATCAGAATCGGCAATCCCAGCGCTTTTAATTCGGTTAGATTCCTGATGATGCGATAGTTGTCTGCAAAAGTTTTCCCGAAGCCGATTCCGGGATCAATGATTAACCTTTCTTTTTCGATTCCCGCGGCAATTGTCTTTTCTATACAATTTCCCAGATAATCAATTATCTCGCCCATCAGATCCGCGTAGGTTAAATCTCCTTTTTGCATATTCTGCGGCCCGCCCCGCATATGCATGAGGATCATTGCAGCGCCGGTTTCCTGAACAAGCGGCAACATTTGACGATCTTTATTTCCGGCACTTACATCGTTGACTATTTCCGCACCGGCGGCGATAGCTTCTTTAGCCACCAGAGACTTTGTTGTATCAATAGAAATTGCTGTGTCCGTCTTTTGCGCAAGCGCATTAATCACGGGAATAACCCGGTCTAATTCTTCTTTTTCGGAAACAGCTGCGGCTCCCGGACGCGTTGATTCACCGCCGACGTCAATGATGTCGGCGCCCTCGTCAATTAATCTCAGGGCATGCTCCAGGGCTTTTTGCTGATTATTGAACAGTCCACCGTCGGAAAATGAATCGGGGGTTACATTCAGAATCCCCATGATTCGTGTTCTATCGCCCAGCAGGATTTCCCGGCGTGAGGTTTTTAAAATGTACTTTTGTTTACTATAATTATTAATGGCTTCCAGAATATTCCTGGAAACAAGATTAAGTCCGAAAGGCTGTTTTTCTATCTTTTTAGCAAAGGCGGCAATTTGCTTCAGGGTTCCCATGATTAAGATATCGCTGGAAGGAACGTTGCAGGCGATGCTACCCCGGTGTACGGCGGCATCCCCGCCAATGGACAACATTTCCTGCTTGATGATGTTGGCAACTTTACATGGCTTGTTTCTCAGCAATATATTGATATTCATTGTCTTCGGCAACATGGCGTTGATCCCGTAAGGATCAACGCCTATCTTATTTAAAATCTCCGTCGCCTGAACAGAATTTCTGATGTTAATTATTTTCACGCGAGTATCTCATTTTTGATCAGAGATAGATTTTTGTCCGGAAATAACATTATGATATACCTGTGAAATTAGCCGTTTGCAGCTTTTTGGGCAACGCATCACCTATCAGAGCATCGATTTCTTCGCCGTTTAATACTTCCTTTTCCAAAAGCTCATTGGCTATTTTGTGCAGAATGTCAATGTGATCGCTGAGGAGTTTCTTTGCTCTCTCATAGTTGCGCATGACCAGGGACATGATTTCGGCGTCAATATTTTTTGCGGTGTCCTCGCTGTAGTCTTTGTGCGTGGCAAATTCCCGGCCCAGGAATATTTGCTCTTCTTTTTTGCCATAGCTTAAAGGCCCCATTTTTTCGCTCATACCCCATTCGCAGACCATTTTCCGGGCAAGGCCGGTTGCCCGTTCGATATCGTTGCCTGCTCCGGTCGTAAATTCGTGGAGGACTAATTCTTCCGCCGCTCGCCCTCCCAGAAGGATCGCAATATTATTATCCAGATATTGACGCGGATACGTGTGCTTTTCGTCAATCGGCAGCTGCTGGGTCAGTCCCAGCGCTCGTCCCCGGGGGATGATCGTCACTTTGTGAATAGGATCGGTGCCCGGTATCAAACGGGCGACCAGAGCGTGGCCTGTTTCGTGGTATGCCGTGTCACGCTTTTCCTGCTCATTGATAACCATACTTTTTCTTTCCGTGCCCATTAAGATTTTATCCTTGGCAAATTCAAAATCACTCATATTGACTTTGTCTTTGTTGGCGCGGGCGGCGCAAAGAACGGCTTCATTAACCAGGTTTTCAATATCGGCTCCGGATGTTCCGGGCGTTCCTCTGGCCACAACGCCAAAATCAACATCATCG
>DAOQVG010000255.1:0-3354 GCA_035341435.1 Smithellaceae bacterium | reverse complement strand
CGCGACTCCTGCGTCCCGAACGCAGTGCCCTACCAAGCTGGGCCACATCCCGACGTGGCACGGACGATATAAAATTTATTTCTAAATGTCCACTTTTTTTTCTGCAATTTCCAATTTCCTGTCAACAATTTGATTTCACATCATAATTTTTGAGCCCGCGAAGCCTCCCTTTTGTTTTTGCGCCATGCTGGAAATGCAACCTCTTAATTGTTTTTTGCCCGACGGCATGCTATTATAAATATAATTTATAAAAAAGGGGAGAAGCGGTGATAATCTTCGACTTGCGATGTGAAAACGGTCATAAATTCGACGGTTGGTTCAAAGACCGCGACGCTTTTGCTGAGCAGAAGTCTCAAAATCTTGTCGTTTGCCCGATCTGTAACAGCTATAATGTTGATATTATTCCTTCCTCAATTGCAATCCGTAGCAAAGACGCCAAGCCTCCCGGAAAAGATAAGGAAATATCTCTGCGGCAGGCATTGCGGGCGCTTAATCAATATGTAGATAAAAATTTTGAAGATGTGGGCGATCGATTTGCCGAAGTTGCCTTGAAGATTCATTTCGGAGAAGAAGAAAAACGTAATATCAAAGGAAAAACTACTCCTCAGGAAGAAGAGACATTAAAAGAAGAAGGTGTTCAGTTCGTCAAGATTCCTGTTCCTAAATTGGATAGCTGATTCCTCAATATTTTGTGCTTTTTTACCATAACTATTTTAGTAAATTTCCAGAGCCAACTCTTTAAAGGCTTTAATTTTAAGGCATTAATAATACATGCAGAAATTTTATAAAAGTATCATCGACAGCATCGGCAACACGCCTCTGGTCGAGATAAACCGGCTCAATCCCAATAGCAAAGTGAAGATTCTGGCGAAAATTGAAAGCGCCAATCCAGGCGGATCGATTAAGGATCGAACCGCATTATCCATGATCGAAAGAGCGGAAAAAAGAGGTGAACTGACTTCCGATAAAATAATCCTGGAAGCGACCAGTGGCAACACTGGTATTGGTCTGGCGATGATCGCCGCAGCCAAGGGGTACAAATTATGTTTAACGCTGCCGGAGTCGGCCAGCGAAGAGAGAAAAAAAATTTTGCGCGCTTTGGGCGCCGACCTGTATTTCACGCCGGCCAATCAGGGAACTGACGGCGCTATTGAAGTCGCCTACAAGATGCTTCGTGAAAATCCCGGCAAATATTTCGGCACCGATCAGTTCAACAACGAAGATAATATTGCCGCCCATTACCTGGGGACAGCCCAGGAAATCTGGGACCAAACCGAGGGTGCGGTTACAATGGTAGTAGTCAGCCTCGGCACCAGCGGCACCGCCATGGGAATTTCCCGCCGGCTTAAGGAATTAAACCCACAAATTAAAATTGTCGGAGTCGAACCTTATTTAAAGCACAAAATTCAAGGCTTGAAAAATATGCGCGAGTCTTACACGCCGGGTATATTTGACAAGAAGCGCCTCGATGAAAAGGTGAATATCCTTGATGAGGATGCGTTTACCATGGCGCGCAGGCTGGCCCGTGAAGAGGGAATATTGGCCGGTATGAGTTCGGGAGCCGCCATGTTTGTCGCCGCCCAAAAAGCCTTGCAGATGCAGGAAGGAACGATCGTTGTAATTTTCCCGGACGGCGGAGAGCGTTATTTGAGCACGGAATTATTTGCCGTCAAGGAGGAAGCATCTACTTTTGGCCTTTACAATACACTGCAACGGCAGATAACGTTTTTCAAACCTGCCAATCCCAGAGAAGTTCTCATCCATACATGCGGTCCTACTGTTCATGACGCACCTCATATGGGCAATTACCGGCGTCTGGTGGTGTCCGATCTGATCTGCCGTTATTTAATCTATAAAGGGTATGCCGTTAAGCACATAGTGGATATCGTTGATCTTACTGACAAGTCCGTAAAAGGCTCGGAAAAAGAAGGGATGGAGCTGGTCGATTATACAAATAAATATTTACAGGTTTTTTTACAGGATACGAAATCTCTGAATATCCTGAAGAATAATATTTATATTCAAGCATCCGATAACGTTGATGAAATGCTTAAAATCGTCGAGAAGCTGGTTGATAAAAATTTCGCCTACGAAAAATTGCATTCAGTTTATTACGACATCTCCAAGTTGGCGGATTACGGAATTCTTTCGAATGTTAATCTGCAAAAAACCAGGCGGGCTAAGACCATAGATCTGGACGATTACGAAAAAGACAACCCGATGGACTTTGTCCTTTTAAAAAGGGGGAGCCTGGGAGAACTGAAACGGGGAATATACTACAAGACCAAGTGGGGCAATATCCGGCCGGGCTGGCATATTGAATGCGCCGCAATTTCTCATAAGTACCTGGGTGCTGTTTATGACCTCCATGTCAGCGGCGTCGATGAAGTATTTCCGCATTGCGAAAATATTTTAGCCATTAACAAAGCTTTCACCGGAAAGAGCGGCGCCAGCTATTGGCTGAATGTAGAACTGGTAATGATCGCGGGCAGGAAGATGTCGCGTTCATTGAACAACGCCCTGCCTTTATCTTTCTTGTTCCAGAAAGGTTATCAGGGCAGGGATATCCGTTTATTTCTGTTGGGAGTGCATTATCGTAAACCGCTCAATTATTCCGAAGAAGCTCTGGAGACGGCAAAGAATAATGTCAGGAAACTCGACATGTTTATCTGCCGGCTTAGTGCCGTTGATAATGAAGGCGACGGATACGGCGATTTGGATCAGTTGATTTATGATCTTAAAAACGGCTTTGCCGCCGCTCTGGATGATGATTTGAATATTGCTGTTGCTCTCGCTGTACTTTTTGATTTTATGGGGAAGATAAATCCTCCTTTAAATCAGGGAATAATAAATAAAAAAGACAGCCGGAAAATAGTGACGACGCTGGAAAGCATCAACGATGTTCTTGGAGTGTTCGATTTTGAAGGGCTCTCGCCCTCGCAGGAAATAAAGGATTTGATTGCAAAAAGAGAAGCAGCACGGAAGGCGCGTAATTGGCGGGAAGCGGATATGTTGAGATCTCGGCTGGCTTCTTTGAATGTCGAGGTTATGGATACGCCTCAGGGGCCGGCCTGGCATTTCAAATAAGATTTATTATAAGAAATTTATGTTTTCTCCACCGAATTTTTTGGTGATGCGGATGAATCTGATAATCAGGTTATACATTAAATCTTTTTTGATAAAAGAATTTACTTGACAAACAAGACTATAAAAATTAAAGTCTGCAATTCGCACGGGGGTGTGCGGTTGTTTTTTTAGGCTTAATTTTATAAGATATTGATTTTAAAAAAGAATTAAAAGGTTGCTGGCGTAGCTCAATCGGTAGAGCAGCTGATTTGTAATCAGCAGGTTGCG
>DAOQVG010000254.1:0-3398 GCA_035341435.1 Smithellaceae bacterium | reverse complement strand
CAGAGCGGAGATGGAAGTTTTGCGCCGGCGCCTTTTCAAATTTCTGTAGCAGACTGTTGAAAAACGCTCATCTGCGGCGTTGCGCTTCAGCCCTCGGATGCTCACGTACGTTTAGTACGCTCCGCTCCTCGGTCTTCGCGTGCCTTGCATCTAAGCATTTTTGAACAGTCTGAAAGGCCGGAAAGTTTCCGGCCTAACGTTGTTAGATATGGGGCGTTATGTGAACTTCATTTACCCATCATTACTTTATGCCAAGAACAAGGGGTTGCAACCCCTTGTTCTAATGTTTATTACTTCTTTCCGGCTGTCTTCGCCGCCTTTACTTCTTTTGCTTCCTGCTTGATGCTGTAAAAAGCATTGCGGCCGCGGTAGTTGCCGGCATCGCCCAGTTCTTCTTCAATTCTTAAAAGCTGATTGTACTTGGCGAGTCTTTCGGAACGGGAGAGCGAACCTGTTTTGATTTGACCGCAGTTAGTGGCCACACTGATGTCGGCCATAAAGGTATCTTCAGTTTCGCCGGAGCGGTGCGAGACCACGCAGGTGTAATTGGCTTCTTTTGCGCGTTCGATCGTGGCGAGTGTTTCGGTAAGCGTACCGATCTGATTGAGCTTGATTAAGATGGAGTTGGCAATGCCCAGGCCGATGCCCTTTTCCAGCCGGTTGACATTAGTCACAAAGATGTCGTCGCCGACGATCTGCACTTTGTCGCCCAGTGCATCGGTGAGAATCTTCCAGCCGGCCCAGTCATCTTCCGCCAGACCGTCTTCAATGGAGATAATGGGATATTTCGCCACGAGGTCGGCGTAGAAAGCAACCATTTCCTCCGCCGATTTTTGCGGATTTTTCTCCGCCGCCAGCACATACTTGCCTTTGGAATAAAAGGAGCTGGCCGCAGCATCCAGGGCGATCATGATATCCTTGCCCGGCTTGTAATTTGCTTTTTCGATGGCGGTCATAATAACGCTGAGCGCTTCTTCGTTGGACTGCAGATTAGGGGCGAATCCGCCTTCGTCGCCGACCGCCGTGTTGTAGCCCTTGGCTTTGAGAACGGCTTTCAAAGCATGGAAAACTTCCGCATTCATGCGGATGCCTTCCTTGAAATTAGGCGCACCCACGGGCATGATCATAAATTCCTGAATGTCGACATTGTTGTCGGCATGCTGCCCGCCGTTTAAAATATTAGACTGCGGCACAGGCAGGTCTTTGGCATTGACGCCGCCTACATACCTGTAAAGCGGCAGCCCGGAGATTTCCGCCGCTACTTTCGCGGTGGCCATTGATACGGCGAGGATGGCATTGGCGCCGAACTTTCCCTTGTTGGGGGTGCCGTCGAGTTCAATCATCGCATAGTCGATGTCGCGCTGTCGGCGGCAATCCATGCCGACTATTTCCGGCCCGATTTTATGCAGAATATTATTGACGGCGGTTTGTACACCTTTGCCGTTGTATCTTTTTTTATTGCCGTCGCGGAGTTCCAGCATTTCATGCTCACCGGTGGAGGCGCCGGAGGGAACGGCAGCCCGTCCTGTAAATCCTGATATTGTGCTGACTTCCGCTTCGACGGTCGGGTTTCCACGGGAATCTAAGATTTCCCGCGCGTGAATATTAATAATTTCCGGCATAATCTTCTCCTGATTTTTTTTTGCCTCTATAGCAGAGAGTATGCAGTATTTCAAGGCTTGAATCCCCGGACAAACTCAGATAAAGAGGGACAGCTTTCTTGGCGAAGGAGAAATTTTTATAACCTATGCAGACTGGCGACGTAAAAAAAGAGAAAAACACAAAACTTTTTTTGCATTTAAAAAAATGGCTGGAAAAGGCTGTGCTGGATTACAATATGATCGAAGAGGGCGACCGCTTGCTTATCGGCGTTTCCGGCGGTGCAGACAGCTTCGCCCTGCTGGATTTGCTGGACTCGCCGATGATTTTTGTGCCCGGTTTTTCATTTGTCGCCGTCAATATCGATATGGGTTTTGATCCGGACTATATTGCCTATAATCAATTGGGAAAATATTTGCGGGATAATAATTACCCCCATGTGCTGGAGAAAACGGACATCGGCTTGCTGGCGCACAGCGAGTATAATAAGAAAAATCCCTGCTTTTTGTGTTCACGGCTGCGGCGTAAAAGAATTTTTGAGATAGCCGGGCAGGAAGGCTGCAACAAGATTGCTTTTGCGCATCATCAGGACGACATCATAGAGACCCTGCTCATCAATATGTTTTATGGCCGGGAAATCAGCACAATGATGCCGATGCAAAGCATATTCGGCGGAAAGCTGCATATTATTCGTCCCCTGGCCTACCTGCGGGAAGAACTGATTAAAAAATACAGCCGGGAGCGGCAGTTTCCGGCGGTGAAAAATGCGTGTCCGTCCAGTGAGAATTCGCGGCGGACCGTTGTCAAAAAGCTTTTAAGCGATCTGGAGCGCGACAACAAAGACATCCGCCATAATCTAATTACGGCGATGAACCACGTTAAACCGGACTATTTGCCGGCGATGCCCAAAAAATGAATGGCTTTAAAGAGATTTTAATGTAGAATTGAATCATGGCAAAAGAAAACACAGCACAAAAACTAATCGCCTCCAATAAGACAGCACGCGTTAACTACGACATCGGCGATACCTACGAGGCGGGGCTTGTCCTAACCGGCACGGAAGTCAAGGCACTGCGCAGCGGCAAAGCTAATTTAAAAGACAGCTACGTGGTGGTGAAAGACGATGAAGTATATTTGCGGGAAATGCACATCGGCCATTACGATCACGGCAACCGCTTTAACCACAATCCGCTGCGCACGCGTAAGCTTCTGCTGCATAAAAGGGAAATCAAAAAACTCTACGGTAAATCGCGGGAAAAGGGGCTGTCGCTCGTGCCGCTGAAGCTTTATTTTAAAAACGGCAAGGTAAAGGTGGAGATAGGCATCGGTAAAGGTAAAAAAATCTACGACCGCCGCCACGATATCAAAGAGCGCGAAGAACGCCGCACGCTGGCCCGGGATTTCAAATCGAAATTGATAAAAATTTAGGAAGAAGAACATATATTCAATGAGCCTTTAGAAAAACGGCATATATATCATTGCAAACCCCTCATTTTACTCGGGACAGGATCCGTGAAGCAATCTATAGCAGAACAAGGGGTTGCAACCCCTTGTTCTATTGCCGCGTTGCTTCTCTCCTCAAAGAAGCGAGGGGCTGTCTTTCAAAGGTTTCTCAATAAGTGGTAACAGGCGTTAAATTTCTTTCCTTTGACAAATGCGCATTAACTAAATATACTAATTTAGAAATAAATAAAATTATGGGGGCGTCACGGTTTCGACGGGGACAATTGAAGTTGTAGTTGCGTACCGAGGTTCCTACAGGCCTCGTTAAACAGGTAGGAAACATATAATCGCAGACA
>DAOQVG010000253.1:0-3412 GCA_035341435.1 Smithellaceae bacterium | reverse complement strand
CCACGGCAAAGGGCTTGGGTTCCATTTCAATGCCGCGCTCCTGCAATTTTCCGTAGGTATCATCGGCGCTTTGACCAATGGCCAGAACTAATCGACTGGTTTTAATTTCTTCATTTTCGTTGACAATAATTGCGGCCAGCCTGTCCCGCCGGATTACAAAATCAGTCAACTTTGCTGCGAAGCGAATGGTGCATCCCATTGCCTCGAGTTTATTGCGCAGGTTAACGATCACCTTTTCCAGTCGATCCGTCCCGATGTGGGGTTTAGCGTCGGCAAGGATGGCGGACGGCGCTCCCATGTCGGCAAAAATCCTTTTCACCCAGGAAGAATAAGGGTTCTTGCTCCTGCTGGTCAGTTTACCGTCGGAAAAGGTTCCCGCGCCCCCCTCGCCAAACAGGACATTGCTTTCAGGATCCAGAATACCTTTTTCCCAAAAGATCTTCACATCTGCTTTTCTTTTTTCTATGGGGGAGCCTCTTTCCAGCAGCGTCACGGGGATTCCCCGTGCGGCCAACACATAAGCGGCAAAAAGACCGGCCGGACCGCCGCCGGCGACAACGACCGGAAGTTGCGAGGCAATTTTGGGGAGGAAAAGGGGCTCCGGTTTTTTATTTTCGAGCTCAATAATCTGAATTCCACCGGGGCTCTCCGAAGACAATTGGAAACCATCGGCGAGCGCCGCCTGAACAATATAAACAAAATGAGGCGGTTTGTTCCGTCTGGCGTCAAGTGCTTTTTTGATGATTTCCAAACCGGAAATTTCTTCCGGCGCAGCCGTCAAAATTGCAGCTGTTTTCTCGATCAACCGATCTTCACTTTCATCCAGAGAAAGTTTAATTCCCGTGATACGCAAAAGCTTCATCAAATCCCCATTGCAAAATAAATTCAGTTATTATAGGAAAGCATACATTAAAATTAATGAACGACCTCGTAAAAATGCCGCAGGCAAGGCGCGTGACTCCTGAGGAATGAGGCGTACTTAACGTACTCCGCATAGCCTGCCCCGTGCTGTACACGGGGAAGGATGAAGCGCCTCCGGCATTCGCCGGATCCACTTAGCATCCGGCCTTTTTACGAGGTCGTCAATGGAAGTTTTCATGCCCTGGTATGCCGTAAGTACAAGAAGCCGTCATGAATATAAAGCAAATACCGGTCTTTCACAAAAAGGTATTGTAACTTTTCTACCCGAGATAGAAGTTTGGAGCAAGAGAAAAGACCGGAAGAAAAAAATATTGGTGCCTCTTTTTCCCGGTTATCTTTTTGTAGAATCTCCTGATCTGACTAATGAAGTAAAAGTATCCATTCTGAAAACATTCGGCGTAGTGCGAATTCTCGGCAAAAAGGAAAACGCCGAACCGATAGCGGTGCCGAGCAGCAAAATTGAGGCAATACAGCGTCTTTTAAGCAAAAAGGTGGAAGTATTCTCGCTGCAGTATCCTCAGGTGGGTGAAGCGGCAAAAATCACCGACGGTCCCTTTGCCGGAATCGAAGGCATCATAACCACCAGCGATGTGGATAAGGAGCTTTTTGTTATCTCTTTTGAGCTGATGCACCGTTCGGTGGCCGTAAAAGTGGAAGGTTTTCAAATTGCCAAGATATAGGCTGAAGACTGAGGACTGAGGGTTGAAGACTGAAGGCTGAAGTCTGAAGACCGAAGGTTAAAAGGCGAAATTATTTCTTTCCGACTTCATCCTGAACTCCTTCAGTTTTTTTATTTTCCCTTGACTTTCCTCTCACAATGAGCAAAATGCAAAACTTTGAATTTTGATTAAACATGCCGGTTTAAAACTGTTTTGGAGATTGACTTTGAAAGGCTACATAAAAATAAACAAAGAATTTTGCAAGGAATGCCACCTTTGCATTTATGCCTGCCCCAAAGGGTGTATTGTTCCCACGGATGAATACAACTCCCGCGGCTATCATCCGGTAGCTACGGTTGAAGGAAAGGAATGCACCGGCTGCACGCTATGCGCAATCATGTGCCCGGAAGTGGCGATCGAGGTATACCGTGAATAAAGTATTGATGTCCGGAAACAATATTATCGCCGAAGCGGCAATCCGCGCCGGATGCCGTTTTTATGCCGGTTATCCGATAACTCCCCAAAATGAGCTTATTGAATATATGGCGGAACACATGCGTAATGTGGAAGGCGGCGTCTTTATTCAGTCGGAAAGTGAACTTGCCGCCATTCACATGCTCATCGGCGCCAGCATCGCCGGAGCCAGAGTGATGACTTCATCTTCCAGTCCCGGTATTTCGTTGAAACAGGAAGGCATTTCTTCCATGGCCGCCTGTGAAATTCCCGGCATTATTGTCAATATTATGCGCGGCGGTCCCGGTCTCGGCAATATCCGTCCCTCCCAGGGAGATTATTTTCAGGCGACCCGTGGTGGAGGGCATGGCGATTACCGGACAATTGTTTACGGCCCCGCAACCTGCCAGGAGCTGGCCGATTTAACCATGAAGGCGTTCGATCTGTCTGACAAATACCGCAATCCGGTCATGATTCTCGCCGACGGTATGATGGGACAGATGATGGAACCTGTCGTCTTTAAAAAACCCAAACCACGGCAATACAGTGAAAAATTCATGCTGAGAGGCTGCGGCGCCGGTAAAAGCAAGTTTATCCGCGGTCTGATCCTCGACCCCATAGACATGGAAGAGCACAATTGGAAACTGGCGCGTAAATATCAGGTCATTACCAAAAATGAGACACTCCATGAAGAATATAAAACAGAAGATGCCGATCTGGTTATTGTTGCCTACGGCACCGCCGCCCGCGTCGCCAAGGGAGCAATTAAGCGCCTGCGTGAAAACAAAGTAAGAGTCGGTCTTTTCCGGCCGATTACCCTCTGGCCTTTTCCGGAATTAAAGCTGCGGGCATTATCGAAAAAAGTTAAAAAATTTCTGGTTTTTGAATTGAGCACCGGTCAGATGCTCGAAGATGTGCGGCTTGCGCTCCAGGGCTTTGCCGACATCGAATTTCATGGCCGCCCGGGCGGTGTTGTGCCCACGCCGGCCGAATTAGCCAATGTAATCGCCCGGTATTACGAGAGAGAAGACTAAACTAGACTATTAGGAACTAAAATATGGCAAAAAAAGTATTCAGTCGGCCGGAAAGTTTAAAAGAAGCGTTTTTTCATTACTGCCCCGGATGCGGCCACAGTATTTCTCACAGGCTCATCTGCGAGGTTATCGATGAGATGGGGATACGGGGAATTACCATCGGTGTTCCTCCCGCCGGTTGCGCCGTATTGGCTTACTTTTACTTTGATGTCGACATGATCGAAGCGCAGCACGGGCGCGGCCCGGCAACAGCAACGGGAATAAAGCGCGTATTGCCGGATCGTCTTGTTTTTTCTTATCAGGGTGATGGAGATTTGGCGGCTATAGGCTTGGCCGAGAGCTTTC
>DAOQVG010000252.1:0-3414 GCA_035341435.1 Smithellaceae bacterium | reverse complement strand
AGGGCAGATACATATAGCCGATGGGCTTCTCCAGGATTTCCCAACTGGTTGAATAATTGATTGTCGGTATTTTATATCTCTGGACAATCGGTTTGGCCGCCAGTCCTTCACCAGCACCCCAGGTGGCGATCATATCTACTTTATCCTGTTGAGCAAATTTTTGCACCGCGGCAACGGCTTCCGGCACCTTGTAAGCTGTATCCACCAAAATCATTTCGATTTTACTGCCGGCGACTCCACCTTTAACTTCGTTGACATAACGGAAATAATCCTGCTGCCCCTTGGCGTGAAACTTTCCCCAACTGGACGCCGGACCAGTCATGTTGATGGCCGCTCCGACTTTGATTGTCTTTGTCGGTTTAGCCGCTTCGCAAGCAATCAACAACAAAACAGCCATTATTGCTACCAAACAAATATGCAACTTTTTCATCTTTCCCCTCCCCCTTTTTATAATTCTGAACTGACGGCAAAAAAAAACCGTGGGCTGATATTCATCTGCCCACGGTTCATTTCCCTTGGAAATGGTCATGACCCAGTCAGGCAGACCTTCTTAAAGCTAAAGCTAAAGCTAAAAAAAGCGAAAAACGCTGCCTGCTGACGACCAAATTTTTCAATCATAATTATTTATCCTTTTCGAGCTTGCCTATAGTGCAAATAACTGGACAAAGTCAAGAAAAAAATACTATAAAGCGTCGCAATAAAAATCATATGCTTGAACAATATACCGTTTATTTCTACATGAAAATAATCCATTCTTCTGTAGATCAGCGGAGAAAATAAATATTTAATTATTGATCGATTTACATGCCTGTTGAGAAGAGAAAAACTACAAGTATTTTACTGTTTGTCTTCAGATGCATTCCCCGGACAGTACGAAAAGGTTTCTTTCTGCTGCTATTCGCCCTTTTTTACCATCTGGTTCCTAAGAATCGCCTGATAGCTCTGCACAATCTCCGCTGCTCTTTTCCCGAAAAAGAGATGGATGAACTTATTCGCATTACCAAAGGTGTATACCGAAATTTCGCCATTGTAGCGGCGGAATTTTTTGACCTGCCTTACATCAACAAGCAAAACATAGATAAATGGGTGGAGGTTGAAGGTCTGGAAAATTATCGGAAAGCCAACGCCAGGGGTAAAGGCAGCCTATCTATCGTTGCCCACTTTGGCAATTGGGAATTGATGGCAATTGCCGGTTCCATATTCCTGAAACCAATGCACATAGTTTACCGCCCGCTGGATAATCCGGCTTTGGAAAATATAGTCGCGTACGTGCGGACTAGGCAGGACAATTCGCTGATTCCCAAGAAGAAAGCGGCGTTACGTATCATAAGATTACTGCGCGACAACCAGCTGATCGCCATACTCAACGATCAAAATGTCTCCCCCGCAGAAGGTGTGTTTGTCGATTTTTTCGGACGTCCCGCCTGCACAGGCACGGGACTGGCCGCAATGGCGATCAGTTCCGGCGCTCCCGTTCTTCCCTGCTTTATGGCCCGACAAAAGTCAGGAAAATATCTGCTTATCCTGAAACCGGCAATTGAAGCCATCTGCACGGACGACTATGAAAGAGATGTATTGGTGAATACCCAGCGTTTTACCAAAATCGTCGAAGAAGTTATCCGCGAATATCCGGATCAGTGGCTCTGGATTCATCAACGCTGGAAGACCAAGCCCTGGCAGGCATAATTAATGTTGTAGGAGCTGCAATGAAATTAAAAGGTGTTCTCACAGTTATTCGAATTCCCTTTCTTATCCTGGCGCTGATACTGGGTATCCTCGGCGCGTCCGTTGCCTGGTATGAATCGAGGCTCTTCAGTTCAGTTTTTTATCCGGGTTACGCCGTTCTCGCCACCATCGGCCTGCTGATCGCCCATGCCGCCGTAAATATATTTAATGACTATTTCGACGCCAAAAGCGGCCTCGATTATAAAACAAATCGAACTCCTTTCAGCGGCGGCAGCGGCGCAACGCCGGACGGCTTGATGACGATTCAACAGAACCTTTGCCTGGGCATTATCTGTTTTATAATTTTAATTCCCATCGCCACATTCTTCGTTTGGGAGAAAGGTTTGATGCTTTTACCTCTTTTGATTGCCGCCGCACTTCTGATTATCCTGTATACCCCTGTTATTTTAAAGACGGGTTATCCTGAATGGTCACCCGGTCTGGGACTGGGAATTCTGCCGGTCATGGGCGCCTATTATGTGCATACCGGCGCATATTCCTGCACCGCTTTTATTGCCTCGGTGCCTTCGTATCTGCTGGTGCATAATCTGCTGTTGCTTAACGAGTTTCCCGACGTCGAAGCGGATAAAACCGTCAACAGACGGACGCTGCCGATTGTGATAGGCAAGAAAAATGCGGCTTATGTTTTTTGTGCATTTCTTATGCTGGTTTATGTTTGGATTATCTGGGGGGTGGTCAGTCGTAACATGCCGGTCTTCACCTTACTGACCCTGCTGACCTTGCCGATCGCCGTGTCCGTAATCAAAGGAGCCTTCCGTTATGACGATATGGAAAAATTCCTTCCGGTCATGGGCAAAAATGTTCTACTGATATTATCGATCCAGGCGCTCATTGCCGTGGGGTATGTTCTGGGCGGCATTTTCCTGTATTGAGGGATCAATCTACTCAATACAAAGCTTTTCAATGCGATACTTTAAAGAATCAATGGTAACACCCAGTATTTCCGCCGTTCTTGTCTTTACGCCCTTGGTTTTTTGCAGTGCTTTTTCAATAAATATTCTTTCTATTCTTTCCAGCTCCTCGTTCAGATTTATCCCCTTATCCGGAACTTCTACGTGGAGGTTGGCCATGTCTTTATTGCCCGTCGAAAGCAATAAATTTTCCGGCAAAACTATATTTGAGCTTTCCATGGCTACACTGCGTTCGATAATATTTTCCAACTCCCGAATATTGCCGGGAAATGCGTGCTCCATCAACAATTCCATGGCATAGGAGGAAATTGTCCGGACTTCTTTGTTAAACTCCCGCGCATACTTCTCAATAAAATGCTCCGTCAACAGGGGGATGTCTTCTTTGCGTTCGCGAAGCGGCGGCACACGAATTGGAATTACGTTAAGTCGAAAATAAAGATCTTCGCGAAATTCACCTTTTTTGACTTTCTCTTCCAGGTTTTGATTCGTGGCGGAAATGATGCGTACGTCGACTTTGATATCCTCCGCCCCGCCGATGCGCCGAAAAGTTTTTTGCTGAACAATACGCAGAAGTTTAACCTGTAAAACCGGCGGCAATTCCCCAATCTCGTCGAGAAACATCGTCCCCCCTTTGGCCATTTCAAACAGGCCGGGTTTGTCGGAATATGCGCCCGTAAAAGATCCTTTCATGTAGCCGAACAATTCGCTCTCCAGCAAATTTTCCGGAATATCGTCGTAATTGATTATAACTATGGGC
>DAOQVG010000251.1:0-3452 GCA_035341435.1 Smithellaceae bacterium | reverse complement strand
CGAGTTTTCATGATTATCTGGCGGATAAAAAGGTCATCTATACGATTCACTCTTTGCTTATCTGCGAGGCCGAATCAAATGGTGTTGATTTAACCGGTTCCATCAGGCAACAGGAAGATCTTATTGCCGCCTGTGATCAGGTGGCGCTGGTTTCGCGGGCGGAGCTGGAAGACTATTACCGGTGGGGCTACCACGAGATCAACTCCAGTGTCTGCGTTGTCCATAACGGACTGAAGATTCCCGTCCAGACCAGGAAAAGATCAATTAACAAAACCATCGGTTTTTGCGGTCGTCTTGTTCCGCGCAAGCGCCCGGAATATGTGCCCATGATGCTTGCCGAAGCAGGCATGGAAGAATATTGCGCTCTCATCGCCGGCAGGGGGTTCAGCTCCTATGCCCGTGATTTGCTCCATCAATTAGATCTGAATGATCGCGTTCAATATCTGGGCTGGTGTGGCGGGGAAAGGCTGGAGTCGTTTTATAACCGGATCGATGTGCTGGCTGTTCCTTCCACCTATGAACCCTTCGGGATGGTGGCCCTGGAGGCGGCGGCGCGCGGAATTCCCGTTGTCTGCAATCGCATCGGGGGATTGGTGGAGATTCTCGGCGATTATGCCTTTTATGCAGCAGATGAAACTTACAGCGCCTTTCGGGCGGCAATGAACAACTGGCTGGCCGCCGATAATGATACGCTCGAAGAGATGGTTTCCGGGGCGCTGGGTCGCTATTATGAAAACTTTACCGATGTTCATATGGCGCAAAGGTATGTGAATTTGTTCGAGAGCCTCGCATAATTTCAAATCAAAGATGATACCGCGACGATAATAACCATGCCCTGTCCCGGGATTGTAGCGCAATTTTATTCTCAGACTTTTGCTTAAAAAAACTCAGTGTAGAACAAGGGGTTGCAACCCCTTGTTCTGGTATCAGATTCTCCGTTAAACCGCCCCTGAGCCAGCCAGCGGGCCAATAAAGGCAGCGCTTGTTTTATAATTGGAATAAGCGGCTACGTGCGTGTCCGGAAAAACAGCGCCGCCCCGACGGCAAGGAAGATGATATTGGTCGCCCAGGCGGAGAAAATCGCCGGCAGAATGCCCGAGCGTCCCAGGGACATGCTGAAGGCATGAACTATCCAGTAGGAAAAACCAACTATGATGCCGATTCCGACGCTTTGCATCAGACCTCCCTGCCGCTCCGAGCGGGTCGAAAATGCAATGCCGATCATCACCAGAATTAACGTGACGAAAGGGAAAGCCAGCTTGCCATGTAAATCCACCAGATACCTCGTCGCATCGTAGCCTTCAGCCTGGATTTTCCTGACGTATCTGCGAAGATCAAAGTAGCCCATTTTTTCGGCGTCATCCTGCATTATTTTAAAATCATCCGGTTTTTCCGGCAGAGGAATGACTTTTTCTTTAGACCATTCCAAAACCGGGGTGTTAGTATTGTCAAAACGAGTTAATAATAAATTATGGAAAACCCATTGACCGTTTTTCCATTCGGCTCTCTCGGCGTCAATGCGCTGTTGCAGTGTAAAATCGGGATTGATGTAGTTGATGACGACACCCCTTAAAGTATCTTTGGTAACATCGAAAATTTTAAAATTATAGATGGCGTTATCGCTGCGATACCAGAGCTCGTCTTGTTTAAAACCCCCAAAATTCTTTTGCTTTTTCACCTCCACCTTTACAATATGTCTCGCCTTTTGCGTCGCCGGCGGGGCGACAAGCTCGCTGAAAAAAAACAACGCCAAGGCGATGATTCCGGCAAAAGCCAGCGCCGGTGCGGATATGCGGTAAAGGCTGATGCCGTTGGCTTTCATCGCAATGATTTCACTGAATTTGGACAAGCTGCTGAAAGTCATCAGTGTCGTTAAAAGAATGGCGGCCGGCAGCATCAGCGAAATAATCATCGGTATGGAAAATAAAAAATAGGACGCCATCTGGACAAGGGAGGCCTGATTGCTGAGAAACATGCGGATTTTTTCAAAAAAATCCACGATGAGAAAAAGTGCAATCAACGATACGATCGTAATGGCGAAGAATCGCCCATACTCTTTTATTATATATTTATCCAGGAGTCTCAAAGTAAAACCTCAATTTGCCAACTTATTCCGCCACAGGCGGATTTTTATTTCATGCCAGAGGGATATTTCCTTACAGGCCATATAAAACAGATAGAGTCCCATAACGGCAAAGATAACATTCGGCATCCAGACGCCGATTGCGGCGGACAGCCTGCCGGTTTCCGCCAACGCTTCTCCACCCAGGCGCAGCAGGTAATATAGGGAAACGATAATAACGCCCACGGCAAAGCCGCGTGATTTTACCGCCCTGTGGCTTTTTATGCCCAGGGGCAGGGCAATGATTGCAAAGAAGATGCAGGAAAGCGGTATGGCAAATTTTTTGTGCAGTTCGATGGAAAATTCACGCAGCAACTCTTTGTCCAGTCCGGGTGTCTTCCGTTTTTCCATCAGCTCGTACATGGTCATATCTTTGCTGCTCTTGGCGGCTTCTCCCGTATTGGCTAGAGAAGTGGATAGATCAAGATTGATGT
Organism: Smithellaceae bacterium; assembly: GCA_035341435.1. Taxonomy (GTDB): domain Bacteria; phylum Desulfobacterota; class Syntrophia; order Syntrophales; family Smithellaceae; genus MVRV01. Next base: position 896 of record DAOQVG010000251.1, on the reverse strand, counting down.
CATAGGTCTTAAAATCGATTTTACGGTAATTTTTAAGATCGGGGCTGACTGTATGGACGGCGCCGTCTTCCAGGCGCAGCTTGATGGTGAAAGATGCCGGATCGGAAACGAGGAAGGCTTTACGGGCGACGATGGTGTTGGGTTTATCGGGAAAACGGCTGTCGTAAATGATTACGCCTTCCATATGTTCGCCGTCAACGGGAATCTTTTCCGCATAAAGAACCATCCCCTTGAAATCATCATTAAAAACTTTTTCCTTGATACCGATGCCGGCATTTTGCTGGGCGATATCAAACAGCAGGCGTTTGGTCGCAAAATTGCTCTGCGGTACAAGAAAATAGCTGATGATGAGGGTGAAGACAAAAGCTATCAGGGATGCGGCGGCCACGGGGTGGTAAAGCTGCATCAAGCTGACACCGGAAGCCCTGAAGACCGTTATTTCATTGTCGGCGGAGAGCCGGCCCATGGCCATGAGAATGGCGATTAAGAGGGCTATCGGTATTGTAAAGACCATAAAGGAGGGCAGGAGAAAAACAATGATTTTTGCAATAACAAGAACACCGATTCCTTTGTTGACCATTAAATCCATGATCTGGAGTATTTTCCCCATCAGCAGGACGAATGTCAGAACAAACAGGATGATAAAGAAAGGAAAAGTGATTTCTTTAAAGATATAGCGGTTGATAATTTTACGCATATTCCGATTTCTGATTTTTTGGAAGTAGCTAACACGCAATGGACATATTTCTCAAGCAAAACCTGACGGCCTTGGAAAAAGGACGGATGCTGTGTTGCGCTTCATCCTTCCCCGTGTCAAGCACGGGGCAGGCTACCTGCGGCGTACGCTAAGTACGCTTCATTCCTCAGGATTCGCGCGCCTTGCCTGCAGCCTTTTT
>DAOQVG010000250.1:0-3455 GCA_035341435.1 Smithellaceae bacterium | reverse complement strand
AAGAAATATCGAACAAAGCCTCCGGCGAGATAATCAGAATAACAATTCCTGCCAGGGCCAGAATATTGAAAGGATCTTTTTGCCGGTCGCAGATTAAAGCGATCAGGAAAGCCAGGGCCATCAGAGCGGAGCGGAGGACGGTAACGCCCATGCCGGCGATGCAGGCATAGAATAAGACAAGAAGAAATGCCGCTGCCGCCGACACTTTGATTATGTTGAATCTCAGCATGAGATATTCCGAAGACTTCAGCAGCAAACTGACCAGGAAAAATGCGGTTGCAGCGACCATTCCGACATGAAATCCCGAGATCGACAGGATATGAGAGGTTCCCGTTCTGCTGAAGTTATCCCTGACATCCGCCGGAATCGCGGTCTGATTGCCCAGCGTCATGGCTTCGATGATTTCCCTCTGCGGCGCGGGAGCATTTGTATAAATGATTTCCTTTAAATAGAGGCGAAAAGTTTCCAGTTGTGATCTGAAGCGGTTGGCCGAATTCTTCCGCAAAAGAATTATTCCTGATGAATCGGGGATAAAGCCGGTTGCAAAAATACCCTGCCGGTGGAGAAAGCGTTCATAATCGAAGCCGCCGGGATTTTTAAAGTTATGAATTTTTTTCAGCGAAGAATGAAAACGAATGAAGTCTCCGTAAGCAAAATTCAAACCGGGAGGAATAACCAGACGAACCCCGCCCGCCACCGGAGTATAAACTCCGTTTTCTATCAGTCTGACCGTACGGACAGTCAAAACATTTCTGTCGGGATAAGAAGCCGGGCTTTCAATGACAAGTCCTTCCACCGTTTTTTTGCCGGCATCCGTGTATTGCAATACATGGTGATCGGGGCGGATGGAATATTGTAGCTTCTGAATATCGAAAAAACCAAGAATCAACGCAAAAAAGAAAATCAATGATAATCCGGTGATCCACCATCGCCGCTGAAGGCACAAAAGGAACGCAAGAAGAATGAATATCAGGGTGGCAAGTAAAAAATTATAAGGAAGATTCAAATAATTGCCGATAATAATTCCGGCAATCAGCCCGATCAGGGGTAAAATTAACGGTCGGCGCATTGATTTAATGTACATCCGTAAATTATTCAAAAATATTAACCAAAATAACTAAAATATTACAGCAGAATAAGCAATTATTGCGCCATAAAGAAGGATGTTTGAAGTTATGCCGGTGGAAGTTGATGTTTCAATTGAAGAAAAGAACAAATCGCGTTTGCGCCTGTTAATAATTTGCAGATTGATCATTATCACTTTATTTCTTGGTGTGGCCATTTTTCTGGATATAAAAAAAACAGGTTTTCCTGTTTCCGTAAGCACCCTTAACTTTCTTTATTTTATAATCGCCGCAACTTATTTTTTTTCTCTTGCCTATATCCTCATTTTGAAAATTTTCAAACAGTTAAGAATAAATATTTACCTGCAATTGGCGATCGACATCCTTTTGGTGACGATGCTTGTCTACATTACAGGAAGTTACCGCAGCAACTATTCGGTTCTGTATACCCTGGTAATAATATATTCGGTAATATTTCTCGACCGCTACGGGGGATTGATTATAGCTTCAGCGGCGGGCAGCTTCTACAGTTTGCTTCTGGGACTGGAATTTTGTCAATGGCTTCCGGTGCTTTCAAAGATAGAGCCTGATTATAGTCTGACGGCGGAAGAAGTTCTCACCAGGATTCTTGTTCATATTGTGTCCTTTTACGTATTGGCTTTTTTAGCCAGCTTTGTCGTGGAGCAGGAAAAAAAGGTGAGATCCCTGCTGATGGAGAAGGAATCGGAATTCGATCAACTGGATCTCCTTTTCCGCAGTATAGTGGAGTCGGTGGATACAGGCATAATGACGATTGATTTCGAAGGCACGATAAAGACATTCAACCGCGCCGCCGAGCAAATTACAGGTTATTCCCTGGCGCAGGTAAAAAACAGGCTGGTTGCGGATGTGTTTCCGGAATGCATTGTTACTTTTGCTTTGCAGTTGGATAAAAGGCAGAGCAAAAACAGGATGGAGGTCGTGATCGAAGCCCGGAACGGCCGGAAAGTTCATCTGGGATGCTCGCTATCGCCGCTGAAGGATAAGCAGAATAGAGAAATAGGCAGTATTTTAATTTTTCAGGATCTTACCGAAATCAGACAGATGGAAGAAAATCTCGAAAAAAGCAAACGGCTGGCCCTGATCGGCGAAATGGCAGCCGGACTGGCCCATGAAATGCGGAATCCACTGGCGTCAATTACCGGTTCAATTGAACTCTTGAGACGGAACTTGGCATTAAAAGACACGGACGATCGTTTAATGCAGATAATATTGCGCGGCAAGGACCAGTTGGATAATTTTGTGCGTGATTTTCTTTTGTTGGCGAAACCGATTCCTGTTGTTCGGGAAGTCATAGACGTCAATGAAACGGCAGTGGATGTTCTGGAGAATATGAAATTATCAAAAGACTGGACAAATGATATAAAAATTGACTGCTCGCTGGCCCCGAAGGTGGCCGCCTTTGCCAATCGGGAACAGCTGCGGCAGGTTGTGCAAAACCTGGTTTTGAATGCGGTTCAGGCGATGAAAGAAGGCGGTGTTCTTTCTCTGGCGACAAAATTAATGCAGGTTAACAACAAAGAAGTTGTAGAGATTAAAGTAGCGGATACGGGATTGGGAATTGAGGAAAAAGATCTGAAAAAAGTTTTTGAGCCGTTTTTTACGGACAAAGAAAAGGGAACCGGCCTGGGGCTGACAATTGTAGGCCGGATCGTTGATGGATACGGCGGAAAAATTGAAATTACAAGTCGAATCAATCAGGGCACCGTCTGCACAGTGCGGCTGCCCGCCGGAGAGGCGATATAGGGAGATGAATTGAAATGGCTAGGATTCTGGTTGTTGATGATGATCAGGGGATGAGAGAGTTTCTCGAGATAATGCTGACCCAGGAAGGATATGATGTTACCTGCGCCGAAGGACCGGCCAGGGCAATGAATATTTGCCGTAAAAACGTCTTTGATCTGGTCATTACGGATCTAAAGATGCCGAAAATCGACGGCATTGAATTTCTCAAAAATGTTAAAGATCAGTATCCGGATACGATAGTCATTTTAATCACCGCCTATGCCTCAGGAGAAACAGCCGTCAATGCAATGAAGGAAGGCGCCTACGATTATGTGGAAAAAGGAGGCAGCATCGAAGAATTAAAAAAAGTCGTCCATTCGGCGCTGCTTAAAAAAGGTGTTATTGATGAAAAGAATGAAAAGAAGCCGGAAGAGGAGCACGCATCATTTTGCGGCATGATCGGTTCAACGCGGGAAATGCAGAAAATATTCGGGACCATCAAAAAGGTGGCGGACACCCCGGCGAACATTCTGATCCTGGGAAAAAGCGGGACGAGAAAAAAACTAATGACGCGCGCCATTCACGATAATTCTTCACGGACTAAAATGCCCATAGTTATAATCAATT
>DAOQVG010000249.1:0-3483 GCA_035341435.1 Smithellaceae bacterium | reverse complement strand
ATACGCACCAGGGTGTCATAAATGGCCGCATCACCGTGCGGATGATATTTACCCATGATATCGCCGACAATACGCGCGCATTTCTTGTACGGTTTATTGTGGCGGTAGCCCATTTCATACATGGCGTACAATATCCGGCGATGGACCGGTTTGAGGCCGTCACGGACATCGGGAAGCGCCCGGCCGATGATGACACTCATGGAATAGTCCATGTAGGATTTTCTCATTTCATCTTCTATATTCACCAGGGTCAGCTTTTGGTGGATATCTCGTTCCATTGTGTTTCTTCCTCTCTAAAACAGCAGCTATAAAGTTCTATTCCATAGAACAGCTGGTATAATTATTTTATTCGGGCTGGATTTTAAATGTCCAGGTTGGTGACATTCATGGCATTTTGGAAAATGAATTCGCGTCGCGGCTCCACCTGATCGCCCATGAGCGTGGTGAAGATTTCGTCGGCGACAACCGCATCTTCAACACTCACCTGTAAAAGAGTGCGCTTTTCAGGATTCATTGTAGTTTCCCAGAGCTGTTCCGGATTCATTTCACCAAGACCCTTGTAGCGCTGCACGGTCAAACCTTTTTTACCCAGATTGACAATGTGCTCCACCAGAGCCTTGGAGCTTTCCAAAATCATCGGCATGGATGATTCATTTCCTGTATCCTGATAGGGGGCTTCTCCGATAACCGACACCTGAGACAACAGGGACCTTATTTCCGTAAATTGCGGCGTGCGGAAGGTCTCTCTGTCCATGCACGTCGCAGAGGTTTGACCGTTTTTTTTCAGGCTGAAAACTATTTTGAATCCGCCGTGATCCTGATCGGTGTCGATTTGAAAATTAGCCAGATTAGTACCGATTGCGCCGACCGTTCTCGCGGCAACCGGCAAAAGCAGTTTATCATCCTTGAAACTTTCATCGGTTAAAGTGGGATCTCCGGCCAGGATGCGAATTAACTGTCTGTCGCGTCCCTCCCTTTCAAAGCGATCAATCAAGTCCTCGATCCGCATCACTTTTTTAATCAGGGTAAGCAATTTATTGCCGGTTGCCGGGAAGGGAGTGCCGTCGCCCATCGCCAGTTTGACCCTTTCCACTCCGTTTTCCAGAATGTAATTTCTCATCTGTTCTTCATTTTGAATGTACAGCTCTTTTTTCTTGTCCACCACTTTATAAAGCGGCGGCTGAGCGATAAATAAATATCCTCGTTCGATCAATTCCCGCATCTGGCGGAAGAAGAACGTTAACAGCAGCGTGCGGATATGAGCACCGTCCACATCCGCATCGGTCATGATGATGACTTTATGGTAGCGCAGTTTACTGATATCGTAATCGTCGGCGCCGATGCCGGCTCCGAAAGCCGTAACCATCGTTTTTATTTCTTCATTTTGCAGCATTTTGTCAAAACGGGCTTTTTCGACGTTCAAAACTTTGCCGCGCAGCGGTAAAATTGCCTGATTCTTCCTGTCTCTGCCCTGTTTGGCGGAACCGCCGGCCGAATCTCCCTCGACCAGATAAATTTCGCTGAGCGCCGGATCTTTTTCCTGGCAGTCGGCAAGTTTTCCCGGCAAAGCTCCCACTTCCAAAGCGCTTTTGCGCCGGGTCAGCTCCCGGGCACGGCGGGCTGCTTCCCGGGCGCGTGATGCTTCCATACATTTATTAAGTATTTGTTTGGCGACAGCCGGATTTTCCTCCAAATAAGTGCCGATTTTTTCGTAAATAATCCCTTCCACCAGGCCGCGTACTTCGCTGTTGCCCAGCTTCGTTTTCGTCTGTCCTTCGAATTGCGGATTCTTTACCTTGACGCTGATCACACAGGCCAGACCTTCACGCAAGTCCTCGCCGCGCAATGATTCCTTGCCGTCTTTGATTATTTTATTCGCGGTGGCGTAATTGTTAAAAACACGGGTCAGCGCCGAGCGGAAACCAACCAGATGGGTTCCGCCTTCAGTTGTGTTAATGCTGTTGGCGAACGCAAAAATATTTTCCAGATACGTTTCATTATACTGCAGCGCAACTTCGACAGAGCAATCTTCTTTTGCTCCCGCCACATAAATCGGATCCTTATGCAGGACTTTTTTATTGCGGTTGATATATTCCACAAAGGAAATAATTCCGCCCTTGTAAAAGAATTCGCTGCTCTTATCAGTCCGCTCATCGGTTAATATGATCTTAATTCCGGAATTAAGGAAGGCCAGCTCGCGTAAACGATTGGCAATAACATCAAAACTGTATTCAGTTTCCTCAAAGATTTCATCATCCGGCAGAAATGTTACTTTTGTTCCTTTGCCCCGTGTTTTACCAATAATTTCCAAAGGACCGTTGGGCACGCCGCGGGTGTATGTCTGCACATAGGCATTACCATCCCGTCTTACTTCCAGTTCGCAGGTTTTGGAAAGCGCGTTCACGACAGAAACGCCTACTCCATGCAAACCACCGGAAATTTTATAAGAATCGTTGGAGAATTTACCGCCGGCATGCAGTTTGGTCATCACTACTTCCGCCGCCGATACCCCTTCGGTTTTATGAAGATCCACCGGTATACCGCGGCCGTTGTCTTCGACAACGATACTGTTGTCCACCCTGATTTTCACCGAAATCGTATCGCAGTAACCACCGGCCGCTTCATCGATGCTGTTGTCCACAACTTCATAAACTAGATGATGTAACCCTTCTTTACCGGTCGAACCAATATACATAGCCGGTCTGATCCTGACCGCCTCCAGACCTTCCAGTACTTTTATACTATCCGCATCATACTTATGTGTCATAACTGCCACTTCACTCCTGCTTCCAACCTTCTTCTTGAAACTGTACTTCCAGGCTTTAATTCTTGATTTAAATCTTTAAAGGCATCACAATGCATAAAAAATTATTGTTTTCCACTGGTTTAACCACCGAAGGCTTCAACCCGCGAGCCACTTCAAACAAAATATTATCCGTGTTAATGACGGAAATGGCGTCAATTAAATAATTGACGTTGAAACCGACATCTATGTCTTCGCCGGTGTAATCAATATCTATTTCCTCCGTCGCCTCTCCGACATCCAGATTAGTCGAATTTAAAACAACTTTTCCCTGGGAAAACGATAAGATAACTCCGTTATAGCGCTCCGATGAAACAACGTTCATTCTCCTCAAAGCATGCAGGAACAATTCTTTATTTAAAATAACACCGATTCCCTGCTCGGAGGGAATAACCCGCCTGTAATCCGGATAATCGGCGTCTACTAAACTGACTTTCAAAACTGTGTTGGCTGTTTTCACAATCAGCATATTTTTACTTCGCCCTATTTCCACGTTTTCATTTTCATCAATAATTTTCCTTATTTCCATTAACCCTTTACGTGGAACAATTATGCCGTTAGCTATTTCATCTACAAAATCAGCAATTTCCCCCTTAGCTAAAGCCAGCCGGTGACTGTCGGTCGCCACCATTTTCAAAATATGTTTTTCATCTTCCAGTCCCGCGGCGAGAAAGACGCCG
>DAOQVG010000248.1:0-3509 GCA_035341435.1 Smithellaceae bacterium | reverse complement strand
GGACCGGCGGATATAGAATCAACAGAAAAATCAAGGCCAAACCCAGGGCCGCCAGGCGAAGGGAATAGGATACCAGTTCCGGAATAAAGGCAACCGATAACAAAACCAGCAGACAGGAAGCCGTCATAGTGGTTATGAATTCGACGCCGGTTGCCACGGCAATTTTACTTTTGGAAACTTCCGAGTGGATGTCCATGCGAATCAGCAGTAGTCCGATTTTGCCGGGCACATATTTGCCCAGCTGCGAAAGGCTCCAGGCATTGGCGGCGGAAAGAAAGGAGAATTTTATGCCGAAGGAACGGGCTAAATAAATCCAGATAATCAAATGAATTAAATAGGCTATGACGGTGAAAAAAAAGCTCAAAAAAAGATACGCCCAGTCGAGGCGATAGTTAAACCCGGCCAGATCTTTGAGGGCGGTATAAACATAGAAGGAAACTCCCGATAGAACAACTATAAAGAGTATCCGGCTGTACCAGCGCTTGCCGGCGGAAGAATTGTGAGGAGTTTCATTGGCCATAGTTGATTTCTCTGTTTACCCGATTTACGATTTGCCGCGGCGTTATTTTTTTTCAATTAAGTAAAAAGACCACAGAGTGGGTAATTTTTTATTTTTCAATAAGCTGTCGAGAAGAGTTAATCCACGAAAAAAACCATTTGTCCAGTTCTGCGGCAGAATTTTAGATACCAGATAAATCAGGAGAAAGAAAAATGTTGTCGCCGGAATACGTTCTTCCCGGATTACGCCGCCGCCGGCCTGATCAACGACGGCTTTAATCTTTCCGGCATGAAAACATTTTCCACCGGTATTAATCCTGCTGTTTGTTCTGAACAGCTGCGTCAGCCCGCAACCTGTCTGGAAGATTATCCCGGATTCATCCGGCTCGATCAGAATTATTTTCCCGCCGGGATTCAAATGGGTCAACAAACCGGAAAGTGTATTTATTAATTTATTTTCCGGCAGATACATCAGTACCGTGACAACAAGAATAAAATCGAACGTTCCTGTTTCCGGCGGAATGGCGTCAACAGTTCCGATGAAAGCGTCTCTATGAGTAATATCGCGGTATAATTTAACGTAATTGGGACTGATGTCCATGCCGCTGATCTGCGCCCGGGGAAACTTTTTTCCCAGCGGCAGGGATAATCGGCCGTAGCCGCAGCCGATATCGAGAATCCGCATCGTAGCTTTTTGATTTTTCAGGCACTCTAAAATAAAGTTCAGATGAGTGTTATGAAAATGTGAATTAGCCGCGTCCGGCATGCCCTGAAAAAGAACGCTCTTAAGTGTCGCGCCGTAATCGAGGCTTCTTTTTTCCCAGACGCAGGAATCGCCTGCAACCCGGCGGTTATTTTTTTCCTTGCTGTTCTTCGCAGGCACGGATCATCTCTCCGGATAGTTTAAATGCGGAAGTATTCACTTAAGGCATTGATAATAAAATCTATTTGTTCAAAAGTAATGCCGACATACATGGGCAGCGTCAGTTCATGCGCGGCCACATATTCCGTCAACGGCATGTCCTGAGCTTGAAAATACTGCCGGTGAAAACTGAAGCTGTGAACAGGGGGATAATGAATGCTGGTTTGAATACCCTTTTCGCGAAGATACGACATCAAATGAAGACGGTCCACGGAATCGGCAAGCAGAACGGGAAATATATGATAATTAACTTCCTCTTCCCGACGTTCGGCAAAGGGTATTTTTATCTCTTTTATTTGCTTCAATCCGCTTTTATAACGCCGGGCGGCCTGCCGGCGAAGGCTGTTGCCTTCCTCCAGTTTTTTTAACTGCACTCTGCCCAGGGTGGCATGAATCTCGTCCAGACGATAATTATAACCAAGAGCGGTGACATCGTAGCTGTAAGCATGGCCGCGATGGCGGTCGACCGTGCCGCTGGTCATTCCGTGGGAGCGAACACTTTTTATCTGTCGGGCGTATTCGTCATTGTCTGTGCAAATCATGCCTCCTTCGCCGGTAGAAATATTCTTGTTGGAGAAAAAGGAAAAGCAGGAAATATCTCCGACTGCACCCAGTCTGCTGCCCCGGTAAGTGGAACCGGGAGAATGGGCGGCATCTTCAATTACGGCAATTTTATGCGCGCGGGCTATGTTTAAAATTTCTTCCATCCGGCAGGCAAAACCTCCATAATGCATAACCACAATGGCTTTTGTCCGCGGAGTTATTTTTTTAAGGATTGCATCCGGTGAGATCGTCCAGTCATCCTCTGATATAATATCGGCAAATACCGGAAGCCCGCCGGCATAGATCACGGCGTTGACAGTGGCGGCAAAAGTGAGCGACGGACAGATGACTTCAAAACCCGGCTGCACACCCGACGCAATATTAGCCAGATGCAGCGCAGCCGTGCAACTGCTCACAGCCAGGGCATGCCTGACGCCGCAGAAAGACGCAAATTCACGTTCCAAAGCATCGATTTCTTCTCCCATTGTCAACCATTTCCGGCGTAAAACACGTAAAACGGCTTCTTCTTCCTCCTGACCGTAATTAAGGTCGAAAAGAGGAATTACCTGACGGGAATCTTTCATAAAAAGTCCTTGATTTTATCGTAGTCTTCTATTGCCTGCTCATAATCGTCGGGTCTGCCGATGTCCATCCAATATCCATCATAGGGATGGCAGTATATTTTCTTCCCTGCCGCCAAAACCCTGTGTACGAGATCAGGAAAATCAAAGCACCCCTCTTCGGGAATATGGGATACTATTTGCCGGGATAAAATATAAATTCCCATGCTGACGTTGAATTCGTAGGACGGTTTTTCCGAAAATTTTGTCAAAAGCCGGTTTTCATCGAATTCCAGCGTACCGTAATTTACGTCTTGTCGGCGCTTATGGGTGGCAATAGTTAAATCGGCGCTGTTTGCCCTGTGCAGAGAAAAAAGTTTCCGGTAATTGATGTCCGTCAGGATGTCGCCGTTCATCATTAAGAATGCATCATCGAGATCGGCAATATGACGGATGGGAGCCGCGGTTCCCAGCGGTTCTTTTTCAATATAATAGTCGATGGAAATTCCCCATTTTTCGCCGTTGCCGAAGAAGGCCATAAAAAGATCTTTCTGATGGCCTATGGCCAGGGTCAACTTTTTAAAACCGTTGTTTTTGAGTTGCTTAACAACAATTTCTAAAATGGGACAATCTCCGACGGGCATCAGCGGCTTGGGTAAAACCGTTGTATATGGTTTTAAGCGGGTGCCTTTGCCTCCGGCGAGTATTACTGCCTGCATGGTTTTATACCTTTGTTGTACAGTGTCTTATATAAAGAAATTAATTAATCAACCCGTTAATTTTATCGTAAATAATTTTAGCTCCCGCTTCCACCGAAAGAATTGAGGCCAGCTCTTCATAGTTCTCTTTATTATAATAGGAAGTCCGCAATTGAGGATCGCTCATCTTTGTCAAAGCGCGAGCAAGTTCATCATGGTTCTCGGACGAGAAGACATATCCTAAATTATATTTTTCGGCAAGATACCCCATATCACCGACATTGCTGA
>DAOQVG010000247.1:0-3511 GCA_035341435.1 Smithellaceae bacterium | reverse complement strand
ATCGATTTGGGGGCCAAAAGCTCCCACGGGGGTTCGAATCCCCCTCTCTCCGCCAGTTTTAAAAATTAGTAATTGCTTTTTGACAATTAATCTGTCATTGCGAAACCACAATATAAACAAAACAGGAGAGATGTCCGAGTGGCTGAAGGAGCACGACTGGAAATCGTGTGTATGCCCACAAAGGTGTACCGCGGGTTCAAATCCCGCTCTCTCCGCCATATTTTTAAGTTACATTTTTTTCATTGCTTCCACTAATTCCTGCACCGCTGAGGCTGATTTCATCAGCGCCTGTTTTTCTTCATCTGCAAGGTTTAATGAAATAATCTGTTCTATGCCGTTTTTACCCAGTTTGACTGGTACGCCGACAAACAGACCGGAAATGCCGTATTCGCCTTCCAGGTATGCAGCGCACGGAAGGATCTTCTTTTTATTTTTTAAGATAGATTCGGCCATTTCTACCGCTGCGGAAGCGGGCGCATAATAGGCGCTGCCTGTTTTGAGCAGGCTGACAATTTCCGCACCGCCGTTGCGGGTTCTGGTCACTAACTCTTCGATACGCGCAGCAGGCAGCAGCTCTGTTATGGGAATTCCGGAAACCGTGGAAAAACGCGGCAGCGGTACCATAGTGTCTCCGTGGCCGCCTAAAACAAGAGCATGAATGTTTTCAACGGAGACATCAAGTTCTGCCCCAATGAAAGCGCGGAATCTGGCGGAATCCAAAACACCGGCCATTCCGATTACTCTTTCTTTGGGAAAGCCGCTTTCCTCCATGGCTACATGACACATTGCATCCAGGGGATTGCTAACGATGATCAGGATGGCTTGCGGAGAATATTTGGCGACTTCTTTTGTGACGCTTTTCATGATGTTTTTGTTTGTGGCCAGGAGATCATCGCGGCTCATGCCGGGTTTGCGGGGTATTCCCGCCGTGATAATAACGATGTCGGAGTTGGCGGACGCCTCATAGGAGTTCGCGCCGGTGACATGGGCGTCATGTATTTCCACAGGCGCGGCCTCGGCCAGATCCAGAGCCTTCCCCTGGGGCACGCCTTCAATAATATCCACCAGTACAACGTCACAAAGTTCTTTTTCGGCGAGTCTTTGCGCCGCCGTTGCACCAACGTTTCCGGCGCCGACCACTGTAACTTTCTTAACCATTTTTTAATACTCCTGAAGATAGATTAATTACCGCGCTTCATTCGCATAACTTGAAGCACCGGCATGACAAATTTTGTATATTTTTGCCGGGTTGATATATTAAATTCTCGATTAATTCAACTTTAAATACTTTTCTGTTGTACAAAGTATAAATTTTTTAGTGCATAAATTGAATGTTTGTTTTAAATGGGACGTACTTTATTCTAAGGAGCTTTTTTATGTCAGGCAAACAACAAGAGTTGGAAAATAAATGTATCAATACAATCCGCTTTCTGGCAGCCGATGCTATCGATAAAGCAAAGTCCGGCCATCCCGGCATGCCGCTGGGTGCGGCCGCCGCAGCATATACTCTTTGGACGAAACACTTAAAGCATAATCCCCAAAATCCGCAGTGGCCGGATCGCGACCGGTTTGTACTTTCCGCAGGCCATGCTTCCATGCTTTTATATGCGCTGCTTCATCTGACGGGCTACGAACTTTCACTGGAGGATATCAAAAACTTCCGGCAATGGGGCAGCCTTACTCCCGGCCACCCCGAATTTCGCCACACCGCAGGTGTGGAAGTAACCACAGGCCCGCTGGGGCAGGGAATGGCCAATGCCGTCGGCATGGCTATTGCGGAAGCGCACCTGGCGGCGCGCTTTAACCGTGAAGGTGCAAAAATAATCGATCATTATACTTACGTAATGGCCGGGGACGGCGACATGATGGAAGGCGTGACGGCGGAGGCCTGTGCACTGGCCGGTCATTTGCGGCTTGGTAAATTAATCGTTCTTTATGATGATAATAATGTCTGCCTGGCCGGATCCACCGGGTTGTCGTTTACCGAAGATTTGGCCATGCGCTTCAAAGCCTACGGCTGGCAGGTTCAGCAGGTAAAAGACGGCAATGATGTGGCGGCGATCGACAAGGCTGTCAAAAAAGCAAAGAAGGAAACAGAGCGGCCTTCTCTCATCTGCATTAAGTCGATCATCGGCTGCGGCGCACCGCATAAACAGGGCAGCTGCGACGCCCATGGCGCACCGCTCGGTGCCGACGAACTGATGGGTGCCAAACAGGCGCTCGGGTGGCCCGTGGAGTCTTCTTTTTATGTGCCGGAGGATGTGCACGAATATTTTCGTCGGGCGATTGCCCACGGCGAAAAGTCGGAAAGAGAATGGCGGAAAGAATTTCAGAAATTCAGGGAAGATGATTCACAATTGGCTGTCGAATTTTCCCGAATTATGAGCGGCGAGTTGCCGGCGGACTGGGAAACGGCCTTAAGCCCTTTCCCCGCGGGCTCCAAAGACGTGGCCACACGGAAAGCATCGGAAACCGTGATGCAGGCGCTGGCGGCAAAGATTCCCGAAATGGCGGGAGGATCCGCCGATCTCAATCCATCGACATTCACCTGGCTAAAAAACCATGGAGATTTTCAGAGCCCCGCTGCTTCCTCCCAGGGGCTGCACGGCATGGTTGGAGGTGCTTGGAGTTATCTGGGGCGCAATATTCACTTTGGTGTGCGGGAGCATGCCATGGGGGCCATTACCGTAGGCATGGCTCTGCACGGCGGATTCATTCCTTATACGGCGACATTTCTCACTTTTGCCGATTACATGCGTCCTCCCATGCGCCTGGCCGCTTTAATGGGTTTGCGGGTGATATTTGTTTTCACGCATGACAGCATCGGCGTCGGCGAGGACGGCCCTACTCACCAGCCGGTAGAGCAGATCATGAACATGCGGCAGGTTCCCAATCTGACGGTAATCCGGCCCGCGGATGCCAATGAAGTTGTGGAGGCCTGGCGGATGGCTTTGGCCAAAACCAACGGACCGACGGTGCTCGTCTTCAGCCGTCAGAATTTACCGGTGCTGGACCGCGCCGTCTGTGCACCGGCAACAGATACCCGCCGCGGCGGCTATATTTTATGGGAATCAGCCCCCCAACCGGATTTAATTCTGATTGCTACCGGTTCGGAAGTGGCGGTCACACTGGCTGCAGCCCGCAGGTTAGCCGCCGAAGGCGTAAAAGTCCGTGTCGTTTCCATGCCCTGCTGGAGTATTTTTGACCGTCAGCCGCAGGAATACCGGAACGGGGTCCTGCCGCCGTCAATTACGGCCCGCATCGCTGTGGAGGCGGGCATCAAATTAGGCTGGGAACATTATACCGGACTGGCAGGAAAAATTATCGGAATGGAAAGTTTCGGCGCCAGCGCGCCTGCTCCGGTACTGTTTGAAAAATTCGGGTTTACGGAAGACAACATTATCGCTGCCGCCAAAGAGATGCTCAATTTCTAGCCACAGGGGATGAGGATGATTGTTGACAGTGCTGAATATTTTCTCGGTGCCTACGAAAACGCGGTTCTCGCTGCATT
>DAOQVG010000246.1:0-3522 GCA_035341435.1 Smithellaceae bacterium | reverse complement strand
TTATTGAAGACGCCGGCGTTCCCGGTCACTTGCTGGAATGGCACGGCCATAATGATTTTCACAAAGCGATGATCAATGCCTCGACCGCCTGGCTTTACGGGTGCAGCGCGGCCAATTCCACATTACTCGGGTTGGGAGAAAGAACGGGCAATCCGCCCATCGAATCCCTGATCATGGAATATATCGCCCTCAAGGGTCATGACGACGGCATCGACACCACCGTCATTACCGATATTGCCGAATACTTCGAAAGAGAAATCGGCGTTAAGATACCGCATAACTATCCTTTTGTCGGCTCCGAATTCAACGTGACTCGAGCCGGCGTTCATGCCGACGGTCTTATTAAATGCGAAGAAATATACAATATCTTCGACACCAATAAGATACTGAAGCGGCCCATTGTCACCATGATTTCGGATAAATCCGGCAACGCCGGCATCGCCTTCTGGCTTAATCAGCGCTTTAACCTGAAAGACGAAAACGCCATTGATAAAAGGCATCCCGGCATTTCCAAGATCAATAAATGGATTACCGCGGAGTATGAATCCGGTCGTCAGACGAGTATTTCGCCGGAGGAATTAGAGAAGAAGGTCCGGAAGTATCTGCCGGAAATCTTCATGTCCGAGCTCGAAAAAATCAAAGTTACGGCTGAAAAAGCCGCCGTGGCCGCCGTGAACCAGATTATTGAACTGGCAGAAATGAAGAGTATGAATCCGGAGGTGCAGGAGCCTCTGATGCAGAAGTTTGTTGATGAACATCCTTCCGTGCAATTTGCCTACATTGTCGACTTGAACGGACGCAAAACGACGAAGAACATTACCAGTATTGCCGATCGCGCCAAATATGAAAACTACGGAGTCGGTACAGATCAATCGGACCGGGAATGGTTTATCAAGCCTCTACAGACGGGCAAGGTTCATGTTACTGATTTCTTCATCTCCAAAATGACCGGCGTACTGTGTTTCACTGTTTCGGCGCCGATTGTAGACGACAAAGACGAAATGACCGGAATTTTCGGCATCGATATTCAATTTGAAGACTGGGTCAAGAGAGCTGAAGAGACGGACGACACCAATCAAATTGCTCTGCGCGCTGAATACGAAAAGGCAAAAAGTACGGCCAAATACGGCCGGCACTGATATTATTCCTGTTCGATGATATGTTCAGGTTTTACAAGGCCTTTGACAACCGATTTTCCGTATTCTCTGCCTTTGTTGAAAGCATCGATGTTCTGGTCTCTTGATGCCTGCGGCACTGAATCAATGACGGCTTTTCTTAAAGCATCGCCATTTACGAGATTATGTTCAACCGCGGAAAAAAATCCCAGCATAACAATGTTGGCCATCATTTTATTGCCCAGTTTCTCGGCAAAGCGAGTCGCCGGAATACTGTAGGTCTTGCAGCTTACATCTATTTTTTTGGTGCGGACAAGATCCGTATCCCAGATTAAAATTCCCCCGGAACGAAGTTTCTTGATGTTTTTTGTATAGGCTTCCTGGCTCATACAGACAAGGATTTCCGGGTTTTCCACGCACGGGAATAGAATCTCATCCGGACTGATTATAACCTGGCTGGAGCACGCTCCACCACGGGCTTCCGGTCCGTAGTTCTGTGTCATAGTCGCATGCTTCCGATCATAAAGAGACGCCGCTTTCCCCAGAATGTCACCGGCCAGAACAATTCCCTGTCCACCGAAACCTGTTAATAATACATGTTTTTCTTTAATTGTTTTCATCCGGGTTACCGTACTTTCTAATCCTCGGAATGCATTGGCCGCCAGTGCGGTATCTGCAGGTGGTTAAACTTCGCATAGTTATCTAAGAATGTAGGACGTTCGATATCAACAAACTTTCCTACGACGATTTCCTTGTCAATATCCATTAATGCATCCTTCGGATCAATATCACCCCGTATTACCGAACGGCCATGATAGAATTTCAGCATTTCCAGGGCACTGCCCATACGATTTCTCCGCCCGTAGGAAGATGGACAGGGAGAAATTACTTCCACAAAACTAAAGCCGGTTTTGAACAAAGCCTCGGTAATGGAACTGCGTAGAGATCGAACCTGCATCGCCGTCCATCGGGCCACATAAGTAGCCCCGCAGGAGGAGGCAAGATAACAGAAGTTGAACGGCTCTTCGGGAGAACCGTTGACTGTAGTTGTTGTTTTAGCGCCCAGTGGCGTACTGGGGGCCTGCTGACCGCCCGTCATTCCGTAATTGAGATTGTTTACGCAGACGACGGTAATATCCATGTTTCTGCGGGCGGCATGAATGAAGTGATTGCCGCCGATAGCAAAAAGATCTCCGTCACCGGATACCACGATAACTTTTGTCTGCGGCCGCGCCAGTTTCAAGCCGGTGGCGAAAGGTAGCGCCCGGCCGTGGGTTGTATGAAAGGAATCAAGTTTAATGTAACCGGCCATTCGTCCGGTACAGCCGATTCCGGAAACCATTGCTATCGAATTGGGATCCCAGCCGGTATTTTTAATCGCGGCGATAACGGCGCTGAAAACAGTTCCGATACCGCAACCCGGACACCAGATATGGGGGATTCTTTCTGTCCGGAGCAGAAAGTCCATTGGATGGGATTGAGCACTTTTAGCTGCTTTTTGTGTTATCATTGTTTCCCCTTTACAGCCTTATGAATGGCGCCAAGAATAATAGAGGGATGAATGATGGCGCCGCCGTAATTGGATACCAGAGAAACCGGACAAGAGCCGCACGCACAGCGTTCCAACTCCAGAACCATTTGACCGCCGTTTATTTCCGGCATGATGAACGCCTTGACCTTGGGGGTAAGCGAACGAATCAAATCTTCCGGAAAAGGCCAAACCGTTTCCAGTTTGATCAAACCTGCTTTTATTCCGTCGTTTCGTGCATCGCGAACTGCCTGCATTGAAGATCTGGCACTGATGCCGTAAGAAACAACCACTACCTCGGCGTCATCAATGAACATATTTTTTGTCTTGATGATTTTATTGCGGTTATTGCGAATTTTATTAACCAGACGGCTGACCATTTCCTCCTGTCCTTTTGCATCCATCGCCGGATACCCCCGTTCATCATGGGTCAGTCCGGTTACATGAATCCGGTATCCGTCTCCGCAAATAGCCATCGGCGCCACGCCGTCGGCATCCGGCTTAAAAGCGAGATACTCTTCGCGGGAAACAGTCGGTTTGCGTCTGTTGATTATCTCTATTTCATCTTCGCGCGGAATAACCACCCTCTCATTCATATGCCCGATGACTTCGTCGGCGAGAATAATGACCGGAAGACGATACTGTTCGCTGAGGTTGAAGGCCCGGATCGTGAAATCAAACATTTCCTGCGGGCTGGAAGGAGACAGTGCTATAATTTCGTAGTGACCGTGGGAGCCCCAGCGCGCCTGCATCATATCTCCCTGCGCCACCAGCGTCGGCAAACCTGTACTGGGACCACCGCGCTGTACGTTGCAGACGACGCACGGCGTTTCCGTACAAATACCCAGTCCGATATTTTCCATCATCAATGAAAAGCCC
>DAOQVG010000245.1:0-3552 GCA_035341435.1 Smithellaceae bacterium | reverse complement strand
GGATGATGGGCAAAATCAGTTCCACGGTCAGCAGGCATCTCAACTTCAAAATAAACCATATCGCCGCCAACAAAGTGGAAATGATCGTAACTCCCCAGGCGGGTGTAAAAGAAAAACCTTATCAATGTGAAAACAGGATTGGTTTATTTGAGGGTCTGGTCAAGTTTTTTACCAACAAATATCCGACAATCGAGCACAACGATTGCATCCATAAAGGGGCGCCATCCTGTAAATACATTATTTCCTGGAAAACAACACCGGCAATGATCTGGAAATTAATTGCCAGTTACTCATCCATTTTAAGCCTTATTGCTTCATTGCTTTTACTCTTTTTTGTACCTTTTCGCTCCTGGCTGACCTACTCTTTGGCTTTGGCGTTGATATCAGCGATCAATTATTACATAGCGGAAAAAGTGGCCAGAAAAGAGCTGAGCAAATCCGTCGAAAGCCAGCAGAGCATCGGGGATCAATTAATGGAGCAATTCAATATCCGCTACAACGAATTAGCATTAATAAAAGAAATCGGCGAAGCGGCTTCGAGTATTCTTGATCCCCAGCAGCTGCTTAACTTTATCACAGACTCCCTGCATAAACGCCTGCAATTCAACCGCAGCATGATAATGCTGACCAACCCGGAAAAAACAAAGCTTGTTTACATAAACAGCTACGGGTACACACCCGAGGAGGAAGAACTTTTAAAAAATACGGATTTCAATCTCATGAATCCCCAATCTACGGGTATTTTCTATTTGACCTATCGGGACCAGAAACCATTTCTGATCAACGACGTAAGCGATATCAAGAGCAAACTTTCTGAAAAAAGTATGAAATTCATGGAGGAACTGGGCGTTAAAACCTTCACCTGCATCCCGATTATTTATGAAGGAAAATCGGAAGGTATTTTTGCCGTCGACGGCACCAGATTAAAAAGACCCCTCATTCAAAGCGACCTGAGCCTGCTGATGGGTATCGCCAGACAAATCGGCATCAGTTTAAATAACGCCATCGCCCATAAGAAGCTCAAGGAAAATGAAGAACGTTTCCGCAATTTGAGTAATAACCTGCCCGACATTATTTATCAGTTGGATCAGGAAGGAAGGTTAAAATACGTCAACCCCGCCTGGAAGGAAATTTTTGGGCATGATAAAAATGACATTTGCGGCAAAAATATAACAGAATTCATCCAGGATGACGACCGCATGGATTTTGTCAATACTTCTCAAAAAATTATTGCCGATAAAGCAACCATCAGAGACAAGAATTTCACTATCCTGGACAATAAAGGATCGCCCCATTATGTCACGTTTACCGGAACTCCGGATTTAGACGCCGAAGGCAATATCATCGGAATTACGGGAACTCTAAAGGACATTACCAAGCTGCGCAACATGGAGGCTCAACTGCTGCAGGCATCCAAGATGGAAGCGGTCGGCACGCTCACCGGTGGAATCGCCCATGACTTTAATAACATTCTTCAGGCGATCATGGGTTACAATCAATTAATGATGCTGGAAAAGCTGGATGAGGCCACAAGAAAACTTTATTCAAACAACATCGAAGAACTGACTCAGCGCGCCATTCAACTGGTGCGGCAGTTGCTGCTGTTCAGCAAAAAAGTAGAACCCCGCTCTAAAATCATCAACATCAATGATGAAATTAAAAGCATGCATTATCTGCTGATAAAGTCTATTCCCCGCATGATCGAAATCAAAACGAATCTCGCCGAGGATATCTTCCCGATAAACGCTGATCCCAGCCAAATCGGCCAGGTTATCATGAATCTGATCATTAATGCCCGCGACGCCATAGACAACACCGGCGTTATAACCATAACAACAAAAAATGTTGTTTTGGGGGAAGACAGCTACATCAACGGCATTAATATTCCTCCCGGCGGCTACACTCAACTTTCCGTCAACGATACAGGCTGCGGCATGGAGGAGGAAGTTATCCAGCATATTTTCGAGCCCTTCTTCTCTACAAAAGGCCCCGGCAAAGGCACCGGATTGGGCCTTGCCGTAGTCTACGGCGTGGTGAAGAGCCATAACGGCATTATCTATTGCGAAAGCGAAAGAAAAAAAGGAACAACGTTCCATATTCTTTTCCCCGCACTGGAAGACAAAAAGGCTCAAAAGGTAATAGCACCGCCGCAGCGAAAACAGTTGCCCACAGGCAAGGAAACCATTCTTCTCGTCGATGATGAAAGAAGTATTTTAGACATCTGCGAAGACGTTTTAACTTTATACGGCTATAAAATAATGAAGGCGGAAAATGGCGAGCAGGCCGTCAAAATTTATCAAACCGAAAAGAATAAAATTCAACTGGTCATTTTAGATTTGATTATGCCCGGCAGGGGAGGGAAAAAATGTCTGGAAGATCTGATCTCCATCAATCCTCAAGTCAGGGTATTAATGTCCAGCGGCTATTCCACATCTCAGCAGATCGACGAATTGATGAAAATAGGAGCAGCAGGATTCATCAGCAAGCCATATCATCCGGAAGACCTGCTGCTCACCGTTCGCAAAACTATTGATAAGAATTAATTCAAGCGGTTTTGGGTTTCACACCTTTGCAAAGCAGCAGCGGCGTATAAGTAAAGCGCCTGGGATCAAGAAGAAACTTCATGAAATCACTTTTAAACTGGTTGTAACCGCCCGGATAAGCTTTTAATACGGCTCCCAGTTTTTTCAGTACAGTCTCAATTTTTGTTGTTAAGTTAAACCGGTCCTTATCTCGTATCTCACCGTAAATTAAGTTATGCGCCATTAATTCCACTTCGATATTTTCCAATCCGGCATCATAAAGGAAAGAATAAAGTTTGCGCCCCATAAGGGTATCAAAATTATATTTATCCTCCAAAATATCGATTACTTTCGCCAGGGTCGACTGCATCAGTTCAGGCATATCGTAATAAATAAGAGAATTGTAATCCAGATCCATCAGACAGAGGAAGCCCCCCGGCTTGACGCTTTTCACCAGATTTCTGACTATCTCCTGCGCTCCCACGCGGTAATATTCCAGGACAAACCTCACCAGAATCAAGTCAAATTGTCCCAGCCATTCCAGGGGAGATTTTATATCCTGCAGGTGAAATTCGAGTCCGGCTTTGCCGCCGTAATTTTTTTCAGCGAAGGCGATCTGGCCCGGCGAATAATCCACGCCGACCACTTGACCGCCCGGTTGAATTAATTCATGGATCAACATGGTTGTTTTGCCTGATCCGCATCCCGCGTCAAGAACACGCATTCCCGGCTTTACACCGCACCAGAGGGCCTGCCGGCGCATGGCCGACGGATCTGTCTTAACGTCAAGACGAAGCACTTCCTCTTCGCTTTCCATAAAACTGTCCTGAGAAATGTCCAGATCAGGTTTGAAGTCTTTCTGCATGATTTATTACTCCCGCGTATTTCGTTTTATACCAAGTTGCATTCAAAGCATAACGCGGCGGCAAGGAGGATACTCCCCGGCATCCGTCGGGCAAGCATCCAGCGTATTATTTATACGTTGAGGAAGCCGACGACGCAGCCAACAAAGTTAGGCAAAGAATGCAAC
>DAOQVG010000244.1:0-3569 GCA_035341435.1 Smithellaceae bacterium | reverse complement strand
TGATTCCCGATCGCGGCGGCATCACCTGTGCCGGCAAAGACTTGAAAGATATTCCCCCCGATCAGATTGTCGCCACCGGCATTGCTCATGTGCCGGAAGGCCGGGGCATCTTTGGCAATCTTACCGTGCTGGAAAATCTCAAGCTCGCCACCTGGCAGCGCCGGGATAAGGCCAAAATCGAAGCCGATTTGGAGCACGTGTTTGCAATGTTTCCCCGTCTGCGTGAACGCAGGAAGCAGCTGGGCGGCATGCTCTCCGGAGGCGAACAGCAGATGCTGGCCGTGGGCCGCGCGCACATGACCGACGCGCAGATGCTGCTGCTGGACGAGCCATCCATGGGACTTTCGCCTGTTCTGGTGCGGGAAATCTTCAAAATCATCCAGGAAATTCACAGAGCGGGCAAAACCATTCTGCTGGTCGAGCAAAACGCCAACATGTCCCTGCACATAGCGTCGCGCGGCTATGTGCTGGAAACCGGCCGCATCGTCCTGTCCGGCACGGGGAAAGAGCTGACGGGCAATCCCAGGGTAAGCGAAGCTTATCTCGGCGGCTGAACCGTTGCGGCGCCCGGACCATTTTCCCGGGTTAAAGATATTATCCTTTCCAATAGATACCAATAATTCACGGGCAAAATTGTCTTGACACACAAGCCCGCGCCTTCTATAATTTCCTCTAATTTAAAGCTCTTATCAATATATTGTGTATCATCAATTCAAGCAGATTTCCCGGAGGCCGGGCAAAGCCGTTTTAGTGTTTCTCAACAATGTCGTCATACAAAATTAATCTGATAAAGCTCTCTGCTTTCAAAAATCCGGCAGGGACGCATTCAACTGAAGGAGGAGACAATCATGAAAATCACCTTTAGAAAGTACTTTATAAAAAGCAGAAAAATAGCGGGAATGAGCCGGGACGGGTTGCGCGAGTTTTCCGCCGGACTAATCCTGTCGGCGCTGCTTGCCCTGCTTTTGGCTTTTCCCGTACCGGCATCCGCCAATTCCCCGAGTGATGTGCAGTTGACTTATCTGGACAAGGAGCAGACGCTGCAAGTCAGAATCACCCACAAATCCTTTGTGCCCAACTCCCATTACATCGCCAAGGTGGAAATTCAGAAGAACTCGGAAAAACCACTTGTCTATGAATATAAGTCCCAGTCGGATAAAGAAGCATTTACCTATACTTACAAACTGCCTTTAAATAAAGGTGACCGCGTTGACGTCAACGTAATCTGCAACCTTTTCGGATCCCGGTCGAGTTCGATGATCTATGCCGGACCGAAAACCAGGTAAGAAACATACAGCAGGTCCTCATGAACTTTTTTTATCTTCACGCCGGATTCATGTTGACGGCAACATTATTGCTGCTGGCCGGCGTAAGTGTGGCCAAATTCTGGCGGCGTAAACGCTGGTGGCTGAAAGCGCATCGACGCACGGCCCTCGCGGGAGTTGCAACAATGATCGCCGGTTTTGCGTCCGCCATTATGCTGGTCTCTTTATCCGGACAACCGCATTTCGGCCCCCCGCACACCTGGCTGGGCGCAACGACGCTGTCCGGCATAGTTCTAACACCGGTGTTAGGATTCTCGCAGTTTCGTTTTCCGGCCCATGCGGCGACAATAAGAAGCGTTCATCGCTGGTCGGGACGTCTGACTTTAATCATGGCTTTAATCACCATAACTGCCGGATTGATGCTTGCCGGCATTCTTTGAAAGGAGAAGAGCTATGAACAGGAAATTAAGAAGAAAAAATGATGAAGATTCCAGTGGTTCATTATTTCATCCGGGATTGAGTGCGCCTCTGGACCGGGGGCGCAGCCGGAAACACCAGGAAAATTACCGGCACCGAGGTAGTAAGGCATCCAATGCCGAAATTTCTTCCGCAGGAGATGCTTTAAAAAAGAACAACAGCCATGAGTGATGAACTCGTAAAAAGCCATGAAAGTGGCCATTTACAGACGGAATCCTAAAAAGGCCGCGGGTATGGCGCGCGAATACTGAGGAATGAAGCGTACTTAGGGTACGCTTCATCCTGCCCCGTGCTGGACACGGGGCAGGATGAAGCGTCTCCGGCATACGCCGGATTCACTTGGCATCCAGCCTTTTCACGAGGTCGTCAAATATTACATAAGTGTTTCCGGCAAACACCGGATGTATTCGGCCGACAAACCGTCTGAACAAATTCTTTATTACCGCTTAATAATTAAACACTTGCAGCAGAAAGACGACATCATTGCGTGCATCCAGGCCCCACAATCACTATAGCCATTGCTTGCGCTGTTATATGCGCCGGGAAATCTGCATCTGCCCGATCCTGCCCACGGTGCAAACACGGACGGAATTTCTGATCCTGCGGCATATCGCAGAGGCTGAGCGTCTCAGCAACACCGGCCGGCTAGCAGCTCTGGCATTGCCGAATTCACGGGTCTTTTCCTGCGGCGGCGGAGACCGACTCGGCTTTTCACCCCCTGATGAGCAACTGCTGCAAAAACCGGGAACATGGCTGCTCTGGCCCGATGGAATTAGTTCTGATATACCGGACGCGCCGCCCGACCGGGTAGTGGTTCTGGATGCGACCTGGAGACAGGCTCGCCGGTTGTACGCGCGCATGCCGGTTTTGTGGACTATGCCCCGCCTGGCCCTGCCCGCGCCCGCGCAATACAGAAACAGGCTGCGAGAGCAGCGGCGTTCAGATGGAATGTCAACAATCGAAGCCGTAGCGGCGGCGGTAGCCAGACTGGAAGGAGCGGAGATCGCCGAGCCGCTGGAAAAATTGTACGCTGAAGTAGTTCAACGCACTTTCATTCAACGTTGGGGAGTTAAAAAGTCCTGATCACGCCATTATCGTAGTAATTCATTTCTTTTTGTCTTCATATATAACACCTTGGTTTTAAATTGTCATATATGATCATAAACGCTATCAGAAGCGCTATATTATCACATATGGCATTTAATTTTGTCGTATTTAGCAATTGCTATCGAAACCATAACGTAAGTTATTGATTTTTATTAGTTAATTATATGGCATACTTACTGCTTTTACTCTCTACTGTTACTTGATTTCCCGGATTTTCGTATACAACAAAAAATTATATGCAGAAGAAGGAGGAAAAGTATGGAAAAAATGGCAAACCCCGGACCAATCGGATTACTCGGATTTGGTATGACAACAATTTTATTGAACATTCACAATGCAGGTTTTACTACACTCGATGATCATATTCTGGGAATGGGTATTTTTGTAGGCGGTTTGGCGCAGGTTATTGCGGGAATCCTGGAAAACAAAAGGGGTAACATTTTTGCATCAACAGCATTTACACTTTACGGCTTCTTCTGGATTGCACTTGTCTGGATGGTATATCATGCGCATTCGGCCGCAGGTTTAGCCACATTCCTGATGGTCTGGGGAATATTCTCTTTCTTCATGTTCATCGGCACGTTCAAGCTGAACAAGGCACTGCAGATTATTTTTGGGACTGTTACCTTATTGTTTGCCCTGCTCACTATCGGAAACTACATGATTGGAGAATCCGCTGCAAGGCAGCACCCTATTCCGGTGGAAGCCAGCACCTGATTC
>DAOQVG010000243.1:0-3572 GCA_035341435.1 Smithellaceae bacterium | reverse complement strand
CTGCTTTGCCGGCACCTTCAGTGCAAACTACTCCATCCGGCGTTGTACAACCTGTTGTCACGGAAGTAAATAAGCAGGTTCCGGCGCAGCCGGGGATGCCGCAGCAAAGAGACGCGGCGCCGATGGAAAAAAAGCAAACGATCGCCGCTGTTGAAGGGGATGATGTGCTGGTGATCAGAGCAACCGAAGAAACATGGCTGCGGATTAAGATCGATCAAAATCCACCCTTTCAAGTCCTTTTAAAGCCGGGGGAAGTGATTCAGCGCAAAGGCTCCGCAGTGGGAATGGATATTGGAAATGCCGGTGGAATAAAGGTGCAGTTTAAAGGAAAAGTTGTTGAAAATATTGGCAAGTCGGGCGAAGTGGTCCACTTGCAGCTACCATAAAAACGTGTCAAAGAGGTGAAAAATGTTTGGAATTGGTGTGCCGGAACTATTAATAGTGTTGGTAATCATAATAATTATTTTTGGCGTCGGCAAGTTGCCGGAAATTGGTTCGGCGCTGGGGAAAGGAATTAAAAATTTCAAGAAATCCATAAATGGTGGAGAGAATGATTCCGCCAACACACCCGCCAGAAAAGAGGAAGACGAGAAAAAGTAGTCGTCGCAGCGAATTGCATTGTGCCATTAAGTGAACTGATGAATGGAGTTGCCTGAAACAGCACCATTTCCGCTTGCGTCCGTCTGGCAAGAGAAACGCAAGCGGAAATATTCAATATTCAAACCTTCTTAAATCCTGCTATTCTTTGATTTTTAAACTATTTTGCAAATACTTTCTGAAAGTGTCGTAGTCGCCCGCAAGTTCTATTGCGCTGCCTTCGCGTTGGTCAATCCCCTGCATGCTTGGGGGCAGCTCCGGGGTGAATCCTAAAAGCTTCTTAACTTCTTCCGGGAATTTGGCGGGGTGGGCGGTTTCCAGGGATACGGCTAAATTTTTGTCTCCGGTGGCATTCCGGTAAGCTGTAAGTCCCGCCCAGCCGACTGCTCCGTGCTGTTCCAGAACCACTCTGTAGAGCTCATAAGTCTTTTTGATGGTTTGCCGGGTTTCTTCGTCGGTAACACTGACCGAGAAAATGCGCCGCCGCATTTCCTCTAGATCAGGATAGCCGTGGACAAAGCCCGCCCGATCGACGTTGCCGCCGTATAACTCAAAGAAACGCGCCAGATTGCTGGGATGGCCCACATTCATAGCATTGGAGATGCAGGCCCGCGACGGCGAAACCTTCCGGTAGCTTCCTGTCTTTAAATAAGAAGGGAATTCATCGTTTTCATTGGTCGGCATTACCAGTTTGGCCACCGGCAGGCCCATGCGGCGTGCGTATTCACAGCCCAGGGCATTGCCGAAATTGCCGGATGGTACGGAAAAGACAATTTGTTCACCGGGAACGGCAAGCTGCGCATAAGCATAAATGTAATAAATCATCTGCGGCAGGATGCGGCCGAAATTGATCGAATTGGCCGATGTCAGATTAAATTTTGCGAGTTCAGGGTCGGAAAACGCCTGTTTGACCAGATTCTGGCAATCATCAAATTTACCGTCCACGGAAAGCGCCTGTACATTGCCGCCGATGGTGTCGAGCTGCTTTTTTTGTCGCTGGCTTACTTCCGCCACCGGATAAAGAATAGTGACGTCAATGCCCGCGACGCCCTTGAATGCTTCACCAACGGCGCTGCCGGTGTCGCCTGATGTGGCTACAAGAATATTGAGCCTCTCTCCCTGCGGCCGGCAATGGCTCATCAGACGCGCCATCATCCGGGCGGCAAAATCCTTGAAAGATGCTGTCGGCCCCTGATCGAGCCGCATCACGTATGCTCGCGGATAGACTTCTTCCAGCGGCACCGGATAGTTATAGGCGTCCTCAACGACTTTCGTTAAAATTTCTATGGAAAATTCATCGGCCAGGAACGTCCTTGCTACAAGCAGAGCCGTTTCGCAGTAAGGTTTTCCCTTGAGGCTGTAGATATCATTTAAAGCAAGCTGCGGGATGATGTCGGGCACGAATAATCCTTCGTCCGGCGCCTGCCCGGCCAGAAGCGCTTCTTTGAAGGAGACGGAGCCGGTGAAAGGGGTAATTCCGGCGACATTATTTAAATTGCGATTGGTGCTGTAATATTGAATGGACATTTTTATCCTCTGATTAGGTTTTCTTTCTTTAAACTTATTGTGAAGAATAAATCAACGAAAAACAGGAGGCGTATCCGCAAAGCAACTGCAGCAAAAAATACAGTATTTCCGATTGGAAAATATAACCGCATGTGTTAAAAAAAGAGTGAAGAAGTAAAAGAAGTCGGCGACGTCGATTCAGATCATTTGAACGGAATATTTATCGTATCGGCTGGCAGCTTTTAATTCATGAATAGAGAATCGATTCTCATCAAAAAGCAAACACAGTTGAATTTGGCCCGGGTGATGGATCTCGCTGTGCCCGACGATTCTCTGCTTCTGCTTTTATACGGCAGCCCTGATCCCGATTCCATTGCCTCGGCGATGGCTCTCCAGGAACTGCTGCAGCGGACCTGCGGACTGGCCAAAAGTGTTATCGCTTCGACGGAGCCGCTCTCCCGGCAGCAGAACTATGATTTTATTTTTTCCATGCGGATCAATGTTCAACTTGTCAATAATGTGGATTTGTCTTCCTATCGATTAATCGCTCTTGTTGATGCTCAACCTTCCTTCCTGGGCGACCTGTTAGGCTCCCTGCAGCCGCATATAGTTTTCGATCATCATCCGCGCGAGGGTGACTGGCATGCGCCGGTCGAAGATATCCGCCCTCACTACGGGGCGCTCTCCAGTGTAATGACTGAGTATCTGCTTTGCGCCGGGTTGAAGGTGTCCCGCCGCCTCCATACGGCTCTCCTGTACGGAATTAAGACGGATACCGATAACTTTGACCGTGACACGATTGCCGAAGACATCAGCGCCTATACCTATCACTTGAAATATGCCAACATGCCGCTTATCCGCCGTATCGAGCTTAATCAGACTCCCTGCCGCTACTTGAAATATTTCAACCATGCTTTTCATCATATTAATAATTTTCGCGGCCGCCGCGTTTGTTTTCTGGGAAATATAGAAAGTTCCGATGCCTGCGTTCAGGTTGCCGATTTTTATTTGCATATAATCGGTACATATTATGTTGTCGTCGCCGGCATCGTTAAGGACAAATTGATAATTGTTTTTCGCGGCGACGGATACAGGCAGGATTGCGGGGCGCTGGCTCACAAAGCCTTTGGCTTGTACGGCAACGGCGGCGGACACAAAAGTGCCGCCCGGATGGAAATTCCCCTCGAAGTTTTAAAGCAGCATTTGAACAATGATTTGTCGCAGCAAACAGTTGATCAGTTTCTCATAAAAAACCTCAAAAGCGCCCAGAGAATGAAGCGCGAAAGAAGAAGTGATGAAAGACCCCGGGTTTAGAAAAGATACGGCTACAGGCCGCTACCTCGATCCTTTTAATAACTTTCAGGAAAAACTGGTCAATTTTGAGGTGCGCTACAATGCAATCACCGGGGTATCGAGCCGCATTTTGCCGTATCGCGTCCGGATCATGCAAAAACCGGACTTTGCCCGCT
>DAOQVG010000242.1:0-3573 GCA_035341435.1 Smithellaceae bacterium | reverse complement strand
AAATATTTTCGGTTTCCGGCTCCTTAAGCAAGACGGACACGCTGGTCGCCGTGCGTCCATTCCGGGCACCGCATCATACAATTTCGGATGCAGGACTGGTCGGCGGAGGCCAGATACCACGGCCCGGCGAGATCAGCCTCTCCCACCTGGGAGTCCTTTTCCTGGATGAACTGCCGGAATTCAGAAGAAATGTTCTGGAAGCGCTGAGACAGCCCCTGGAAGAAGGCACTGTAACAATTACCCGCTCTCTGGTAACGGCGTCATTTCCCGCCCGATTTATGTTGATCGCCGCCATGAATCCCTGTCCCTGCGGATATTTCGGAGACAGAATCCGCACCTGCCGCTGCTCCCCACAGCAGATCCGGCAATATCAGGCAAAAATATCAGGGCCGCTGCTGGACCGGATTGATTTGCACATCGAAGTTCCCTCGATTAAATACCGCGCCTTATCCGACAAGGAAGTGGGGGAATCATCCTCGACAATAAAAGAACGCGTCAATGAAGCGCGCAGCCGGCAGATTAAAAGGTATGAAGGCAGCGGCATCTTCTGCAACGCCCGGATGACCGAAAAGCAGATTAAAGCTTACTGCTCCATTGATGAGGAATCACACAGGCTTTTGGAAATGGCCATTGAAAAGCTGGGCTTGAGCGCCCGCGCCATCAACCGCATTTTAAAAGTATCCCGCACAATCGCCGACCTGGAAAACAAAGAGGCCATTGAAGCGGCTCATGTAGCCGAAGCAATTCAATATCGAAGCCTTGATCGCAGCTTAATTTAGTGCTATGAAATTATTATTTTAATAATTTAGATCAAACAGATTCTTCCGGGAGTAAAAAACTCCATTCCGAAGAAGACTACTTGGAGGAAGAGAAAACTTATGGATATCAAAATCAAAAAAGCGTCACCCAAGAAAAGGAAAGTTAAACCCACTGATGAATCAAAGCTTGGCTTTGGCAAAATATTCACCGATCATTTTTTCAACATCAAGTATAAGGACGGAAAAGGCTGGCATGATCCGATTATTGAACCTTACCGCCCCCTGCAATTAGACCCGACAGCCATGTGCCTGCATTACGCCCAGGAAATTTTTGAGGGCCTGAAAGCATACCGCGGCCCGGACGGATCCATTTATCTTTTCCGCCCCCTGGAAAACATTAAAAGAATGAGTGTTTCCGCGGAAAAACTGTGCATGCCGCCCATGAATGAAGAAATATTTTACGAAGCCCTCAAAAAGCTGGTGATTCTGGAACAGGACTGGGTACCCCACGGCGAAGGCACATCCCTTTACATCCGCCCCACAATGATCGCCACAGAAGCCGCTCTGGGTGTACATCCGGCCAATGAGTATCTCTTTTTTATCGTCGTGGGACCGGTGGGAGCCTATTATCCGCAGGGATTTTCCCCGACCAAGATGTACGTGTCGGAAGAACATGTCCGGGCGACCAAGGGCGGGACGGGCAATATTAAAGCAGCCATAAATTATGCAGCCAGCCTCTACGCCAGCCAACTGGCCACTAAAATGGGTTATACCCAGGTCTTGTGGCTCGACGCCATTGAGAAGAAATATGTGGAAGAAGTCGGTACCAGCAACATCTTCTTTGTTATCGGCGATGAATTGATTACCCCGCCGCTGGCCGGAACCATCCTGCCGGGAATCACCCGCAATTCAGTTATTAAGCTGGCGGAATATTTGGGAATAAAAGTCGCCGAAAGACCTGTAACCATTCAGGAAGTCATATCAGCCTCCCTGGATGGAACACTCCGGGAAGCTTTTGCCTCCGGAACAGCCGCGGTTATCTCCCCGGTGGGACAGCTTTATTTCCGCGGCCGGGAATATTTAATCAACGGCGGCCAATCCGGCCCGCTGGCGGAAAAGTTTTACAACGAAATACTCCAGATTCAATACGGGATGAAAGAAGATCCGTTTGGCTGGCGCGTCAAAATATTGGACGGGGGAAAAAATAAAAAAAGGTAAATTTTGATTTTTTTTCCTTGTATACAAGCACTTGGATTTGTATTCCACAACATTGTGGAAAAACTTGTGGATAACCTTGTGGATAGTATTCGCAAGTATGCAATTGTTAGCAGATTACACCAAATTGCATAAGATTCAGGCAAGAATATTTTGCCAATAATATCAATAACTTGCAAATATATTCTTTATTCATGGCCACTTAGGCAATATCGATCAAAAGATATAAACTCGATAAAAAAACGATATATCGCGGAAAATGTTTTTCCGGATTTTTTCTAAGGAAAAGTAATGAAATTTTTTTCTAAAAGAAATGAAAAGCTTATCAGCACCACGGCGATTATCTGGATATTTTGTACGCTATTCATCATATTGGCGCCCAAAACCGCCATAACTTTGACACCTGCACCGATAGATGAGGTGGTCGCCCGACTGCAGCAGAAGTACGAAAAAACACGGGATTTTAAAGCCGGTTTTATTCAACAAACGACGATAATATCGATCAAGAAAACGGATACGGAAGAAGGAACGGTTTTTTTTAAAACCCCCCAAAACATGCTCTGGAACTATTCCCGGCCCAAATCAAAAAAGCTGGTGATCAATTCCCGGAAAGCGTGGCTTTATCTTCCCCAGGAAAAAGTCGCCTATGTTCAGGAAGCAGATTACATTTTCAAATCAAAAACTTTAATAAAGTTTATATCGGGGCTGGGAAAATTAAAAGACGATTTCACCATTCAATATGTCAAACCCCAGACTCTGGATAAACAGGGCAATTATCTGCTGCTGCTGATTCCGCGGGAGAAAACGCCGGCTTTACAGCCTTTTCAGGTAACGGTCGACAAGAACACTTTTCTGATTTTACAGATCAGTTTTGCCGACGCCCTGGGCAACACCACATTGCTGAAATTTTCGAACATTTCCACCAATCTTGGACTGGCTGAAAAGATGTTCCAGTTTCAGCCCCCCAAGGGGGTCTCCATTTTTAACATGCCGTAGCCCTGATAGGGTAAGTTGTTGAAATATAAAGTTAATAACATTATTTGCGAGCTTGTCACGGGAGGTATGCAGTGCAACAGTATGTTCTTACAACGGCCGCCGGAAAACGTTTGATCGCAAAAGCATTGGCTTTTCATCCCGTGGTAACCTCCGTCCTGAAAACCGGCACCCTTGTGATTATCGCCGGAACGACAAACGGCTATGTCGCCGAGGAGCTACTGGCGTTGATCGGACAGGGTCAAGAGTTCTCCAGAAGGCGATTCTTCCGGGGAATCACTTTTCCTCCGCAGCGGCCGGCGAAAGAAACCGGGGTTTCGCCCGATGAAAACGAGTTTCCCGGTGATGTGGTCATCACCAACGGAATCTGGCAAAAAGGCAAAACGATTTTTGATGTTGTGGACGACCTGAAAGAGGGAGATCTCATCCTGAAAGGCGCCAACGCTCTGGATTTACGTCATCAGCGAGCGGCCATTCTGGTTGGACACCCCCGGGCCGGAACAATCGGCGCGGCGCTGCAGGCGGTGGTGGGAAGGCGCGTTCATCTCCTTCTTCCGGTTGGGCTGGAAAAACGCATTGACGGGGATTTAGATGCCATCGCCCGGCA
>DAOQVG010000241.1:0-3606 GCA_035341435.1 Smithellaceae bacterium | reverse complement strand
TGGAGCGTAAAGTTGCGCTGCTGGATAAAAGCGGAGCGCCCACGGCGGCGAAAACTTTTATTCTTTATAATCCACCGCTGGTTAACCGCGAACTGGGCATCCGGCAAAGTGCAATGACGCCGGCCCGGAAGATTGCTTCCGACCTGATTGCCAACGATATTCAGACAATAGTATTCGCCACCAGCCGTTTAAATGTCGAAGTGCTGACGAAATATTTAAAAGACAAATTTCTCCGTATGAAACCTAAAGACGATCATTTTGTCACCGGCTACCGCGGCGGCTATCTGCCGAATCTGCGCCGTGAAATCGAAAGCGGCCTGCGCACCAGGGCCGTCATGGGCGTCGTCAGCACCAATGCTCTGGAGCTGGGCATCGACATCGGCAATCTGGAGGCCTGCATTATGGCGGGCTATCCCGGCTCCGTTGCCAGCACCTGGCAGCAGGCGGGCCGGGCCGGAAGGCGCAGCGGACGCTCTTTGGCCATATTAATCGCCCGCAGTCATCCGCTGGATCAGTTCATCATGGAAAATCCCGATTATTTCTTCGCACTCACGCCGGAGCACTGCCGCATCAATCCCGACAATCTGCTGATTCTTCTGCACCACATTAAAAGCGCGGCTTTTGAGCTGCCCTTTGAAAAAGGGGAAAAATTCGGCGGTGAAAATCTCGAAGAATTTCTCCAGTATCTGGAAGAAAAAGGGGTGCTGCATTGCAGCAATGACCGCTGGCACTGGGCGGCGGAAAGTTATCCGGCGGATGAAGTAAGCCTGCGGTCGATCAATCCTGAGAATGTCGTGGTTGTCGATACGACCGACACCGGCAAACATAAAGTAATCGCCGAAGTGGACTGGGACAGTGCGTTTACCACCCTGCACGACAATGCCATTTACATGATGGAATCCCGGCAGTATCACGTGGACAAGCTCGATCTGCCAGGCAAAAAGGCCTACGTGCGGCAAGTCGATGTCGATTACTACACCGACGCCATGACCTACACCAACGTCCGGGTTATTGATTCGTTTGACCAGCACAAGGATGTCGGCGCAATAGTGGAGCACGGTGAAGTTCAGGTGGTACGCAAGGTTGTCGGCTATAAAAAGATCAAATTTTATACATCGGAAAATCTGGGCTACGGCGACGTTAATCTGCCCGAAAAAGATATGCATACGACCAGCTATTGGTTCACCATCCCGCGCCACCTTTTAAGGAAACTCGATTTTTCACCGGCGGAAATTATTGACGGTCTGGCCGGTCTTGCTTATACTCTACACCATCTGGCGGCGATGTTTCTAATGGCGGATTCTCACGATATTGACCGTTCGCTGGGAGATAAAAGCGGCGAGTGGTTTGTCAGCCAGGGGAAGACGGGCCGCATCATCACCACGTTCAGCGATGGACAAAGGGAAGTTTTGGAAGAAAAAGCAGGTCTGCGGATCGACGAATTTGATCCGACCATCTTTATTTTCGATTCTTATCCCGGCGGCATCGGATTTTCGGAACTGCTCTATAACGAACATGCCAATCTGCTCCGGGCGGCGCAGAACCTCATTAAGAAATGTCCGTGCGCTTACGGATGCCCCTCCTGCGTGGGGCCGACGCTGGAAGTGGGGAAATCGGCCAAGGAAATTGTTCCGCAGATAGTGGAACTGATACTCGGAAAATGAATTCCATTGAAAAATTAAAACGCCTGACCGGCGAAAATATCAAAACACCAACCGAGCCGACGGAAAAAAATGAAAAGCTTTCCGATCTGCGCCGCCGCATCGACGACATCATGTCGCGCCCCCACAAGTACAATCAGGATGCAGCAAACCGGAGAATGAATGCTGCCGCAGATAAGCTCAAAGAACTCGTGTCCGGCGAGGAAATTGAAAACGACTACGGAAAATTTTTCCTGATAAGCGATTTCGTCCGGGGTTCCTGCCGTCACGGCCACCGTAATATCAGTGAAGCTTATGATTTTGATATGACGGCGGCGGCCCTGCTGGCTAACAATCCCGGCATCAGCGGGTTTTCCTGTTCGGATGCCCTGTTTCTGGATACCGAGACTACGGGACTCGCCGGTGGAACGGGGACGATGGCGTTTTTAATCGGTCTGGGCTGGTTTGAAGGTTGCCATTTTCATGTCCGGCAAATTCTGGCGCGCGATTTTGGCGAAGAAAAAGCGGCCCTCGCCCATCTGGCCGCGATTGCCGGCCAAAAGAAATTTCTGGTCACATTCAACGGCAAGGCCTTTGACATTAATCTGCTGGTCACCCGTTTTATCATGAACAGACTGGAAGGCGGACTCGCTTCGCTGCCGCACCTGGATCTGCTGCATCCGGCACGGCGTATTCTGGGGCATCGTCTGGCCAACAGCCGCCTGGTTACCCTGGAGGCGGAAATTCTGGGGGTGATGCGCGAAGGAGATGTTCCGGGCTGGGAAATTCCGCAGCGCTACTTCGACTGGCTGAAAAGACGCGATCCCCGTTTGCTGACGGGCATTTTTGAGCATAACCGTCTGGACGTCATTTCCATGGCCACCCTCACCGCCCATCTGACCGAGATAGTTACGACCCGGACATTGATCAAAAATACGCACATCGATGACTTCCTGGCGGCGGCGCATCTGTTGTTAAACCGCCGCGACATGCAGGGAACGGGGAAAATATTAAGCATGTTCAACGAGCAAAGCTGCATGGATTTTTCGCCGCCGTCGAAAAAGAAGCTGGCTTCTTTGTACAAACGCACCGGCCGATTAAACGAAGCCGTGCACATCTGGCAGGAAATGGTTGCCTGCCAACCGCCCGATTACTGCGCGGTATCGGAGCTGGCCAAGTGGCTGGAGCACAGGGTTTCCGACTTTCGTCAGGCAAAAACACTGGTCGAAAACGCCCTGCAGCAAGACAATCTTTTTTCGGCGAAAGAAAAAGAATCCCTGCGGCATCGATTGAAGAGGCTGCATTCAAAAGCCGGAGACGGCAGATAGTTTTACGTTGCCGATTTCGGCTTTCGTTTTACCGATAAAAGAAGCTCCACATCGGCGAGAATCCCGCTGCCGTCAACATCAATCAGCAGCCATTTTCCATCGTGGTATGTTGTTGCTTTATCGTACTCTTTTAGCGTTCGGTCGGATAGTTTCTCTCGAATCGTTTCCACTTGAGCGCGCTCTTTTGCTCCGAGAACTATAACCAGTGCAAAACGGTTCTTCTCCGGAATCAAAGTGCAGAATGATTTACCTTTTTTGTAACGCAGCGACCATCCATGCTTTTTCCCGCCGTAGAGCCATTCGGGCACAAAAATTCCGGGATAATTCCTCTCGATCATTTCGGTGACACAAAACCATAAGTCAAAAGCGTCCCCGCCAATCCAGGACTTGATTTCTTCAGGTGTCGGGGGAGCACATGGCTCCGTCAGGCGCACTTTTGTCTCATCCATATTTTCTGCTAATCAGTTCTCTACATGAAGAAATAATAAAAAACGACAGCCCTACTCGTACTCCGGCCAGCACTCAGACCATTCGGAAGATGTTTCACCTTCCGTCTTGCAGGTAACAAGGCAATTTTGAAATAAGGCTTCACACAATCTTCTATCCGGGTTTACATTAAAGCAGGTTGTTTTTTTGTC
>DAOQVG010000240.1:0-3629 GCA_035341435.1 Smithellaceae bacterium | reverse complement strand
CGTGGCTTTTTTCAAGCTCAAATAACATCAGGATTCTTCAGAGGTTCCCCTGCAAATCAATCCCATGCTTTCAGGCACTGAACTTTATCTAACAACTTCTCGTACTCTTTATTTACTCTATCCTGAATCATCTGAATTTGATCTTCGGTCAGATGACGATAGCGCCCCTGTGCTTTGAAATAATTCTTGATCGGCTGCAATTTCTTGGGCATTTCCGCCGAAAGCTTGTACTTGCCGTTTTCCACTTCATAGAGCGGGAAAATCCCGCTTTCTACCGCCAGACGTCCCATGGAAATTGTTTGATCGGAACCACAACGCCATCCGGTAGGACATACGGTAAAACAGTGAATATACGATGGTCCTTTTACTTTTTTTGCCTTTTCAATTTTAGTTATAAAATCCAACGGATAACTGGGACAGGCCGTCGCCACATAAGGAACATTATGGGCAACCATGATTTCCGCCATATTCTTTTTCCATGTCTTTTGTCCCATACTGACTTTGCCGGCCGGAGCGGTTGTCGTTGATGCGCCCATTGGCGTACCACTGGAACGTTGAATTCCGGTATTCATGTAAGCTTCGTTATCGAAGCAAACGAACAGCATATTATGACCGCGCTCCATTGCCCCCGAAAGAGCCTGCATGCCGATATCCATTGTTCCGCCGTCGCCGGCCATACCGACAACTTTAACATCGCGGTCGGCAATTTTACCTTTTCTTCTTAGAGCTTTCAGCCCGGCTTCAACACCGGAAGCCACAGCGGCGGCGTTTTCGAAGGCAACGTGAATCCAGGGAACCTGCCAGGCGGTTGTTGGATACATGCTGGTCACGATTTCCATACAGCCTGTAGCGGAAGCAATAACCGTATCTTCTCCCAGAGCCTTGCACATCAAACGCACGCCCAGTATTTCACCGCAACCCGAGCAGGCACGATGACCGCCGGATAATAATTCTTTTTTATTAATCAGCCGCGGGGCAAATAAATCAAAATTCTCTGCAATATTCATTATTCCCTCACCCCCAAAAATTCATAGCTGCCTGCTTTAATTTCATCCCCGGCTACTTTTTGAATCATATCAACGAAATTAATCACACGAACATCTCTGCCGCCCAGACCAATAATGTAATTGTATATTGCCGGTTTCACTGGTTCATGATAGAGAGCAGCCGTAATCTCCGAACAAACCGGGCCACCGGGACCGCCGAACGAAACTGCACGGTCGGTAACCACTACTTTTTTCGCTTTTGTCAATACTTCTCTGATCTCTTCAAAGGGGAATGGACGCCATAATCTCAGTTTAACCAGGCCCACAGACACACCTTTCGCCCGTAATTCATCAATGGCCATTTCCGCCGTTTCACCCATGGAACCCATTGTCAGTAAAAGAATTTCCGCATCCTCCGCCTTATACGTTTCTACCGGTTTATAACGGCGACCGAACATCTTCGCCCATTCATCCCAGACGGCAAGAATTACTTTCTTCGAATTTTTCAGAGCTTCGTCTTTTGCCTTAAGAATTTCCGTGAAATAATCGGCCATGGCAAAAGCGCCCATTGTTAATGGCTGATCCGGATGAAGGGTGGCATAAGGAACTCTCGGCGGAAGGAATTTATCAACTAATTCCTGCTCCGGAAATTCTAAAGGCTCAACCATGTGGGTAAGCTGGAAACCATCAATATTTACACAGACCGGCAAATTGACATCTTTATGTTCGGCAATTTTGAAGGCCTGTACCGATAGATCCAGTGCTTCCTGCCCGTTTTCGACAAACAGAGAAATCCAGCCGCAATCGCGCTGCGGCATAATATCTGAGTGATCATTTAATATATTCAAGGGACCGGAGACCGCCCGGTTGGCAATTCCCATAACCACCGGCAATCTCATCGCCGAGACTATGGGCAATATTTCATGCATCAGCATGAGTCCCTGCGAACTTGTTGCTGTATAAACGCGAGCGCCTGTTCCTGAAGCGCCGATAACAGCGCTGATTGCCGAATGCTCGGATTCGACTGTTATAAATTCCGCATCGATTTTACCGTCGGCTACCAGATCGGAGAGATGTTCCCCAATGTGCGACTGCGGGGTAATGGGGTAAACGGCCGCCATATCAATATTGCATTGTCCGACCACTTCGGCCACGGCAAGTGCTACTTCCATTCCAACGCGTTTGGCCATGTTATCCCTCCTCCACAATCTTTATCGCCCGAGGCCAGCATTCGTGAGCACAAATACCGCATCCTTTGCAATAATCCAAATCTGCTTTGAAAAAGCCATCTTCTGTCTGCTGGACGCAACCTTCCGGACAAAACACATAGCAAATACCACACTTGATGCATTTCTGATTATCCCAGACAGGTCTTTCCGACCGCCAACTACCCGTATGATATTCACTGGCGCTGCCCGGCCGAAAAACAACACAACCTGTTGTTACTTCCCGCCAGCCAGCCGGCCCGCTTTTTTTCGTCATGATCTTACCACCTCAATTTTAGTTACTGATTTTAATTTCTTCGTAAGCTCGCCTCATCGCCTTGAGATTTTTCTGCGCTATTTTACCGAAACGGTGCTCCACCGCTCCTTTTACCGAGTCCAGTTCCATAACGCCGATTATCTTCAATAACGCACCGATCATTGTCGTATTGGCAATGGGCACTCCCATTTCCTCACGCGCTATATGGGTGCCGTCGACGGTTGCCACCGGACCATTGAATTTAAGTTCTTTGCGAATTTCTTCCGGTGATTTCGGTGTATTGACAATCAGTTTTCCGCCCGGCTTCAAACCATCGAGGACATCAATCAAACCTATTAAGCTGGAATCAAGCACTATAACCACATCCGGCTTATAAATTCCCGAACGGACTTTTATCTTTTTATCATCAATACGGCTAAATGCAGCAACCGGCGCCCCCCTTCTTTCCGGGCCAAAACTGGGGAAGCCCTGAGCATACTTTCCTACTCCAATGGCAGCCTGAGCAAGCAGCTCCACGGATGTTACTGCTCCCTGGCCACCTCTGCCGTGCCATCTCACTTCAATCATGGATTATTATCTCCCCTGCTGGATTAGTTGATACAAAACAAAACGGTTTTTCCTAGTATATTTGACTTTACCTGTCAATATTTTTCTTCCATGCAAAAACAAATCCATATATAATTAGCATATTACATGCCATTTATTTTGTGCGACCTGATACAGGTCATTTCCGCGGGCGTCATTCACAACAATCAACGGCATGTTTTCCATATTAATTTTCCGAATAGCCTCCGGGCCAAGATCTTCATACGCCACGAGTTCCACTTTTTTAGCACATTTGGCGGTCAGGGCGGCGATACCGCCGATGGCACCAAAATAAACGGCTCCATATTTTTTTATCGCCGCCACAACTTCCGGCGACCGCCCCCCCTTGCCGATCATTCCCTTTAAACCATTTTCAATTAACTTCGGAGTAAAAAAGTCCATCCGGTAGCTTGTCGTAGGACCGATTGATCCGATGACCCTGCCGGGAGGAGTCGGTGAAGGGGCGGCATAGAAAATAGTCGCTCCCGCCAAGTCAATCGGCAGCTTTTCTCCTCTTTCCAGAGCTTCATAAAGTCTTCGATGGGCAACATCCCGGGCGGTGTAAACGTCTCCGCT
>DAOQVG010000239.1:0-3633 GCA_035341435.1 Smithellaceae bacterium | reverse complement strand
TGAGGAAGCCGACGACGCTGCCAACAAAGATAGCGCTTGATTTAGAAATGGAATTATTCTGCCCATTTGCCTGCCGCGACAATGCCTTGAATTTGCACAACAATAGACTGAAAGCATAGCTGGTGTCAAATAATATCCGCTGATCACAACGGACGGCATCGTAAAAAGGCCGGATGCTGCGTTGTGCTTCATCCTTCGTCACTGCGGCATACGCTAAGTATGCCTCATTCCTCAGTATTCGCACGCCTTGCCTGCGACCTTTTTACGATGCCGTCTGTAAATGGCGACTTTTACGACTTTTTATGATTCCATCAGAACTGGATAAAATATTATTGACATTTTCCGCCAAATGCTTAACCATGCGGTTAAACTATACGGTTGAATCCGGCGGTAGGAAACAACGGGCCGAATTTCCTTCCGTGAATAAAAAAATTCAGTAAAGCGGGGCGGACATTCTTTAGAACAAGAACTTGCCGAGGGATACATGAAATTCAAAGCATGGTGGATGCTGCTTCTGATC
The DNA here is from genome assembly GCA_035341435.1 of Smithellaceae bacterium. Taxonomy (GTDB): domain Bacteria; phylum Desulfobacterota; class Syntrophia; order Syntrophales; family Smithellaceae; genus MVRV01. The sequence goes on along the minus strand of DAOQVG010000239.1, from coordinate 3,113 downwards.
GCAGTTATGTTTTGGCCGGGCCGGAGCCCGGCGGTCGAAGTTTTAACGCTGGAAGAAAGTATTGATATAGCGCTGAAAAACAGCTTAATCCTGCATTCCGCCAAAGAAGGAGTTCAATCCGCCGTTGCCCGGAGGCGGGAGGCCGCCACCGGATTTTTGCCGAAATTTAATACCACCTACAGTTACACGCGATTAAATGAGGAGCCCTTCAACAGATTCGCGAATCTGCCGGCGGGAGTCTTTATCCCCAACGGCACCGAAATTATCGTCGGAACACAGAATAACTATTACTGGACTTTCGAAGCCAGACAGCCTCTTTTTACCGGCGGCGGACTGATTGCCAATTATCAGGCCAGTCAAATCGCCGAAGATGCCGCCCGGATAGAAGAGGGTGCCAAACACCAGGATGTCATAAGAGATGTCAAAATCACTTATTTTAATATCCTGCGCGCGCAAAGAATTAAAGAGGCGGCGGATCAGTCGGTGGAAATGCTGACGGCCCACCGTGAAGTCGCCGACAATTTCTTTAAAGTCGGAATGATCCCCAAAAACGATCTGCTGCATGCAGAAGTGGAACTGGCCAACGGCAGACAGAATCTGACGAAAGCGCAAAATGGAGTGGAATTGGCTAAAGCCCGTTTCAACACGGTTTTAAAACGCAAAATATTTGCTCCGGTACAGATAGTAGATATCCTGAAATATCAGCCTCTGGAAAGACAATTGGATGAATGTCTGGACATTGCTTTAAAAACCAGGCCGGAATTGAAAATTTCCGCCCTGAAAGTCGAACAGGCGGGCAAGATGGTGCGGATGGCGCAAAGTGAGTATTTTCCGACGCTGAGTCTGGTCGGCAATTACACGCGTTACGGCGATCATCCTTCGGTTTCCGGCAGCGATTATAAAGATGCGGAAAACTGGTCTGTAATGGGAGTGGCCAGCTGGAATTTCTGGGAATGGGGCAGGACAAAATTCAGAGTGGACGCCGGCCGCGCCCGGGAAAACCAGGCGCTGGACGAGTCGAAAGAATTAAATGATTTGATTATTCTGGAAATCAAACATGCCTATCTGAACTTACAGGAAGCGGAAAAACAGATTGCCGTGTCGGAAAAAGTTATCGAGCAGGCCAACGAAAATTTCCGTATCGCCCAGGAACGCTTCCGGGAAAACGTCGCTACAACAACGGATGTACTGGATGCTCAGACGCTTCTAACCAAAGCCAAGGCGGATTATGCCAACGCTTTGGGAGATTTCAATATTAACCGGGCTATACTGGAACGCGCAATGGGAATTATACAGTGATCAGGAAAGAGATTAATCTGCAAAAGCCTGGTGAAACGGCCCGGAAGATTTTAAGTGCGGCGCGGGCGCTCTTTGCCGAAAACGGCTACAATGCGACGCATGTGGATGAAATCGCCCGGCGCGCCGGTGTCAATAAAGCCACAATCTACTATCAGATCGGCGATAAAGATACTCTTTATGCCCATGTCATCCACCAGGTAATCGGCAACATTGCTCAAATCGTCGCCGCCGCGGTAGCTGAAAAAAGCGATCCGGAGGAAAAACTTGCCGCCTACATCAATAACATGGCCGATGCAGTGGATAAAAATCCGGAGATACCCCCCATCATGATGCGCGAGATAGCATCCGGCGGCGCGCACCTGCCGCGCGTGGTTGTGGAAGACTTATCTTCAATCCTGGGTATTTTGATCGGCATCCTGGAGGAAGGAAAGAAAAAAGGCGTGTTTGCGGAGACAGTTCCATTCCTGATTCATATGATGATCATGGGGACGATCCTTTTTTATAAAGGAGCGCTGCCGTTTAAAGACAGGCATCTGTTGCTTCCGGCAGACATAAAAACAGGCGATAAAAAGCTTAAAGGGACGGTGGGTGAGGAAGTGAGCAGGCTGGTGCTAAAGGCGATCAAAGCCTAAGGCATTGAGACCTTTGATAAACTACCCCTCGTGTCCTTGCGAGGAGTGAATCGATGCGGCGATAGAACAAGGGGTTGCAACCCCTTGTTCTGCTATAGATTGCTTCATGGTGCCTGTCCTGAGTAAAACGAAGGGTTTGCAATGACACATGTGCAGTTTTTCAAACGTTTCGCTGAAAATAGGAGGTTTTTTTGAAAAAGAAAATCATCATTATTGTTTTTATGATCTTGTTTATCGGGGCCGGGGTATTCGTTTATCTGGGGCAGAAAAAGAATAATCAGCACGAACTATTCTTTTCCGGAACAATTGAAACGACTGACGCTAATCTCTCCTTTCAGGTTTCCGGACGAGTCGCCGGCGTCAACGTGCAGGAAGGCCAGTCCGTAACCCGAAATCAGGTAGTCGCCGAATTGGACCGGGCGGAATTTCAGGCGCGCTACGATCAGGCCCAGGCCAATCTGGACCGTGCGCAAAAGACCAAAGAGCAATTGCAGACAGCTTTGAAGATCAGCAAAAACACCTTGCCGTCGGAAGTAGCCCGCGCTGCGGCCGTAGTTAAAAGCGCTAAAGATACCATGCAGGATGCGGAAAAAAATTATCAGCGTTACGCAGAACTTTTTCGGAAAGGGGTGGTCACGGAAAAGGAACGCGACTCGGTGAAGCTGATTTATGATGTAGCCAAATCACGCCTGGCCGAGGCGCAATCCACTCTGAAACATGCTGAGGGCAATCTCGCCAAAATTGAAGCCGCCGCGCAGGATATCGCGACATCGAACGCTCAGATAGACTTGGCTCGCGCCGCCCTTGCGCAGGCGGCGATCCAGCTCGACTATACCCGGCTTCAATCACCCCTCGACGGCGTCGTGACCAGCCGCAACATCGAACCGGGTGAAACGGTCAACTCCGGGCGGGAAGTCCTAACAATTTCCGATCTTTCCCGCGTCGATTTAAAAATATTTGTTGATGAAACCCAGATCGGCAAGGTCAAACCCGGCCAGAAAGCGGCGGTAATGGTGGACACTTTCCCGGATAAGGAATTCGAAGGCTTCGTTTCCTTCGTCTCTCCCGAAGGTGAATTCACGCCCAAGATCATTCAAACAAAAAAAGAGAGGGTTAAACTGGTTTACCTGGTTAAGATATCCATTGCCAATCCCGGAAAAGAACTAAAAGCAGGAATGCCGG
>DAOQVG010000238.1:0-3641 GCA_035341435.1 Smithellaceae bacterium | reverse complement strand
GCTACTCGCAGGACCATGAAATGGATGACGACAGCTGCCGGCTCGTCATCAATAAAAATCCTCATTTCAATGCTAATGTTCCGATGATGCTGACCAACTATTTCCCGATGCCGATGATGACATATTTTGAAGATGTCTACGGCTTCGAACAAGTCACTGTACCTCTTAAAGAAAACGACTCTCAATTTTTGCGGAAGCTGAAAAGCGGCGGAGCGGCGTTTGATTCTCTAAATGTTGAAAAACAGGTTTCCCTGGGCAGAAATGACGTGGCCGAAGAGTGGTCCATCCCGGCAGACACCGTCGAGGAAAAATACGACCCGGCGTTGAACAAGGTTTACGGTGTCTTTATTCTGCGCTCCAATGCTAAAATATTACGCGGGAAATTTGATTTGAGCGAAAGATAGTTTTTTTCACGAACCGGGTAAATGCAATCATTTCAGAACTGAATATTGCCCGCGGCCTGGCAACGATTTTTTGCCCCGGTTCCACCGGAGCAGTAACAACTATCGAATATTAATCCGGTGTACTCGAGGATGTTGAAACGGGCGCTGGAAAAATCGCCCCCTTCAACATCCCTTATGAACACAACAAAAGACGGGACGACGGCAATGGATTTTCTCATGTCCACGCCGCATTAATGAAGCCCTCGCTGACAATTCCCGTCTTCGATGGCAAGCTTTCCAGGAACATGGCAGCAGATTGTCTTCATTGAGTTTGACAACCAGAAAAGGCATCGGAAAATAATTGTTCAGATCATCAGCGGTTAGCTTGTGCCTGACTATCTTGGTAATTGGGCGTCAACGGGCGTCAATAAAAAAGGACTTACGAAACTCGTAAGTCCTTGATATTTGGTGAGCCCTGTCGGGATCGAACCGACAACCTACTGATTAAGAGTCAGAAAAATGCCTTTTTTCACATGCTATCACTTTAAATCACTTGACATAATTATTTCTTTATTTTAATATACTTACGCAGTCATAACTCTCTGATTAATTTCACTCGAAATCACAGCTTGCAACAATACAAGTTAGCTATAGGTTAGCAATTACCGATTTACTGAATGCAGAAAGCGAAAACAAAGTGAGTTGTAAAAAGGCAAAAAATGAAACGTGAGTTGACAAAATATAAAGGCGTTTACCAGCGTTTTTCAGAAAGCCGATCTCATGCCGGAAAGCCTGACATATGCTTTGATATTGCCTACAGGCTTAACGGAAAATTGACCTGGGAAAAGATTGGCTGGGCTTCGGAGGGATATTCACCCCGTCTTGCCTCTGAAATTCGCTCAGAGCGTATGAGGGCCATGCGTCATGGCGAAGAATTGCCGCAACAAAAAAAGAAAATTCCCCTTTTTAGCGAGGTATGGGGAAAATATAAGACGTGGGCCGAAAGCAATAAAGCACGCAGCGGACGCGACGATGTTTCTCTTTATTCCAATTGTCTGGAAAAACCTCTGTCCGGTAAGCGATTAAACGAAATCTCAGCCTTTGATCTTGAACGCCTGAAAACAGCACTCTTAAAAGAAGATTATTCTCCTGCCACAGTCAAACATTGCCTGGTTTTAGTCCGCCAGATATTTAACAAAGCTTTCCTGTGGAAACTATACCAGGGAGAAAACCCCGTTCATGGCGTAAAAATGCCGGTCTTACAAAATCAGCGGATACGATTCTTAAGCCATGAGGAAGCCGACAAACTCTTGGCGGCACTGGCGGAAATGAGGGAACCTAATCTTCACGACATGGCCCTTTTAAGCCTCCACACCGGCATGCGGGCGGGAGAGATATTTAACCTTAAGGGGAACGATCTTGATTTTCAAAACGACCTTATCAGAATAACCGATCCCAAAAACAAAAGCACCCGTCATGCCTATATGACCGAGACGCTGAAAACAATGTTGGCTGTTCGCAAACCTGGAAAACCGGAAGGTCTGGTTTTTCCGGCACGCAGAACCAGCAACCTTTCAAATAATACCAGTAAGAAGTATGAAGAAAAGAAGATTACCGCCGTATCACAGCGATTTAGATTGATCGTTCAAAAGCTGGGTTTCAACGAAGGAATTACAGACAGACGGCAAGAAGTAACATTTCACAGCTTGCGGCACACGTTCGCGAGCTGGCTGGCAATTCAGGGCGAAAGTTTGATTACTATAAAAGAACTTCTTGGCCACAAATCAATGGCCATGACCGAACGCTACAGCCATTTAACGCCAGATCATAAGCGCCTGGCAGTTAAAAATCTGGAAGCAGGATTCAAGAGACAAACAAAGATTGTAAATTTTGAGGAAGCGAAGAAATAATGGCCGTGGATGGGCAGGCAGCGCCCGGATCGCTTCACCACGGGCAAAGCCTGTGAAGATCGGCAAGCAGCACGGCAAACGCCCGACGAAAGGAAGCATAATGAAAGACCTGTTGAAAAAAATTGATTTACTGAAAACGAAGATTGACGAACACAGGCCGATTGATTCGCACATGGTCAAACAGCTTCGGGAATATTTCCGAATCGGCATGACCTATTCCAGCAATGCACTGGAAGGCAATTCATTGACCGAAACGGAAACAAAGATTGTTCTGGAAGATGGGATTACCATTGGCGGCAAGCCGGTTAAAGATCATCTGGAGGCCCTGGGACATTCGGAAGCCTACGACTTGCTTTTTCGGTTAGCCAAACACCAGGAAATTACGGAAGCGAATATAAAAGAACTCCACCGGCTGTTTTACTATCGTATTGATGCAAGCCAGGCAGGGAAATACCGAAAGCAGAGAGTCATCATCACAGGCACAAATTTCATTCCCCCTCCACCGGAAAAGATACCCGACTTAATGAAGTCGTTTGTCACCGCTATACCCATAGAGAGGGAAAAGTATCACCCCGTCGAATATGCTGCAAACCTTCACCGGGAGCTTGTAACGATTCATCCCTTCATTGACGGTAATGGAAGGGCAGCGCGTCTGTTGATGAATCTGGCCTTATTGCAGGCAGGCTATCCCGTGGCAATCATACCGCCAATTTTGCGGCGGGATTACCTGGATACATTAAATAAAACCCATACGGGCGATTTAAGAGCATTTAACAAATTCATTGCCGGCGTCTGCTACGAATCGGCGAAGGAATATTTAAGACTTCTGGAAGGATAGAGAAAAACATCGTGGATAAGCCGACGGGCTGACAAGCGGGAGCATCCCTTCCCGCTTCCACGGTTTTAATCAGGGAAGCCGCGAGAGGAAAGGCGAATGAAGAAAAAAGAAACCTTACAAAAGCTAAAAAGTGAATATGAAAAAGTTTATGAAACCCCTCTGAACTGGTGTCCTCTGTTTGGTTATATTCCTTCCTTTGAAGAGACACCTATTATCCAAAATAAAGATATGTATGAAATATGGGATAGATATCAGTCCATAATTGAAATGGCCAGATGGCGCTATCTTAATATCGAATTTTCATGCTCACAAAAATATATTGCCTCCCCAGAAATCGGCAACTTACCACTTTTTTTTATCGGTCGTCGCAATAATAATCTTTTATTTTACGATTATAAAAAGAGTGAAAAAGAAATCAAAGCTATAAGACGATTATTTCAAAACCTTGATTACCTAATTCTAAAAACATCTTATGATACGCGTGCTGTTGATTTATGCCGGACAATTAAA
>DAOQVG010000237.1:0-3663 GCA_035341435.1 Smithellaceae bacterium | reverse complement strand
TTCTTCCGTACGGATTATTTCGCCGTTGTCTCCATCAAAATAGAGCGCCTGCATGCCGACAAGATCAACCACGCCTTCCAGATTCGTTTCCAAACCGATAGGTATCTGCATCGCCAGGGCATTGTGCCCCAGCTTGGACCGCAGCTGATCGATAACCCGGAAGGGATTGGCGCCGCTGCGGTCGCATTTGTTAATAAAAGCAATGCAGGGAACCTTATATCTTTTCATCTGCAGGTCAACGGTAATTGACTGGGATTGGACGCCGCCGACGGCGCACAAAACAAGGACAGCTCCGTCCAACACCCGCAAAGATCTTTCCACCTCTATGGTAAAGTCGACATGACCCGGCGTATCAATAATATTGATTTCATAACCGTTCCACTTACAATACGTGGCTGCGGAAGCAATAGTAATTCCCCGTTCTTTCTCCAATTCCATGGAATCCATAGTTGCTCCCACACCGTCTTTTCCTTTGACGTCGTGAATGGCATGGATTCTCTTGGTATAGAAGAGAATTCTTTCCGTAAGAGTGGTTTTCCCGGAGTCGATATGAGCACTGATGCCAATATTACGAATTTTTACATCATTCATTTGCATTTTTCAGACAACCTTCCTTAAATTATCATCTTATAAATATAAATAAAAAATCCCCTCATTTGGAAAAGTCTCTGCCAGATGTGGGGATCTAACGTTAACAAACAACTGAATTTTTGAGCTTATATATGTTGCACTGCAATATGTCAAGATAATTTTTTCTTTTTATTCTCACCTTGACATAGCCTTCAGAGCACTTATATTGAGGAGAAATTATAACGAGGTGCCGTTAATGGCTTCCAAGGTAAAAATATATACACTCAGTACCTGCAGTCATTGTAAAGCCGCGAAAAAATTTCTGAATGACTGTGGAATCAAGTTTAAATTCACTGACGTAGATTTACTCGAAGGTTCAAAAAGGGACAATATTCTGCAGGAAATTGTCAAATATAATCCGCAAAGATCTTTTCCAACCATTATAATAGACGATAAAATTATCATCGGTTTTCGGGAAGCCGAAATTCGGCAGGCGCTGGGCATTGAAGATGAATTCTGATGAACTCTACGAAATGTTGAAGAAAGTCCAGGAACCGAAAGGTTTTTTCTTCAACAAAGATAAAGACCGGGTTTTGGAAATCCTTCAGGATCTCCTGGTAAACAAAGAACGCTACGGTTACATGTCTTGTCCGTGCCGTCTGGCGAGCGGCGATCGTGAAAAAGATCGTGATATCTTTTGTCCCTGCGCCTACCGGGCGGACGATGTAAAAGATTACGGAAGCTGTTACTGCAACTTATACGTTTCCCGGGAGTGGAATGAAGGGAAAATTGAACATAATTATGTGCCGGAAAGAAGGCCGGTAGAGAAAATGCCTTTTTAACATCAAAGCAGATGCCTGCATATTTTATTGACAAAGTGTTAAAGAAAAATAATAATTAAAAACTTATTAAATACTGAATGAGGATTTTATTTAATGATTAACCAATATAAGTGCAAGAAAAAGGGAACTTTAATTAGTGAAGTATGCCATGATACGACCTGCGAATGGCGTCTGAAAAACGAAGCTTTCTTAAATTGCACCTGGGTTGCCTGTAATTTCGGCCCGTTCACTCTGGAAGAAGTGGGCGACATGATGGGTGTCACACGGGAACGAATCCGCCAGATCGAAGCTAAGGCATTGAAAAAACTGCAGCACAAAAAACGAAGAGACCAGCTGAAAGACTTTGCGGCTCCCGGAAATGACTGGGACAACCTTTAAATCTTCTCTGCTTTCGAATTAAAAACAACATCAAAAGCGAAAAGGCGTCCGGATACCTTCCAGACGCCTTTTTTGTAAATGCTTCATACCTGCCTGTTTTTCTTCTCCAGGGAAATTGCTTGACAGGTGTTACTTATTATCAACTTTCAATTTAAGCTCCTTTCCTGTTTTAAAGAAAGGAATTTTTCTATTTTCCAGCTTAACTTCAGCACCCGATTTTGGATTACGTCCTAAGCGCGCTTTTCTTTCCCGGATAGTCAGGTTGCCGAATCCTCTGATTTCAATGCGTTCACCGCGTTTCAAGGCGTCAACCATGGAATCAAAAATTATATTTACGGCATAAGCAAGATCTTTGTGGGTATAAACTTTCAGCGTTTCTTGTAATTTTACGATTAAATCTTTTTTCGTCATCTCTTATTAAAGTTAAGGACAATATAGATAACCTACACCACCCCAGTTCTCAACTTTCTGTTTTAAGGACCGGTTTAATTGGTTCGCGGCGCTCTCGAACATGTAATCAAAGATTGATGCGCGTTTTTGCGGAGGATACACCAAATCATACCTTCCGTTTTTTCCTGCGAGCTGACTGGCCAGTCTGGCAGCTGCTCCCATATTTCCGAGGTAGTCGACCAGTCCGTATTCCCGCGCCTGACTTCCGGAAAATACCCTGCCGTCGGCAATGCTGATAACCTTCTCCCTGGGAAGTTTGCGATCACGGACAATGACATCGACAAACTGGTTGTAAATGTCGTCAACCAGATCTTGAATAATTTTTCTCTCCTCCGGAGTCATATCTCGCAGCGGCGAGCCGATGTCTTTGTACTTGCCGCTTTTCACAGCGGAGGCTTTCAAACCGATTTTTTTAAGCAGTTCCTGAGCGTTGGCAAACTGCATAATCGCCGAGATGCTTCCCGTAATTGTACCGGAATTGGCGACAATTTTATCCGCGCCGCAGGCAATCAACAAACCGCCGGATGCGGCAACCGACCCCATCGACACCACAACTTTTTTTCGCTTTTTCAGCTCAACAACAGCATCATAAATTTCCTGCGAGGCGGCGACGCCTCCGCCCGGTGAATCAATACGCAGGACGACAGCAACAATGGAATCATCCCTGCCGAAATCCTCCAGTTGCTCGATAATTTCCTGGGAATCGGTAATAACGCCTTCAATAGTAACGACGCCGATCTGGTCGTTCATGGAAAATTTTTTTGTTTTTCCCGAACGCGCACCGATTCCATAGAAGAAAACATACATCAAAAACGCCAGAGCAATGAGTAAAAGCATGCCTAAAATTATAGGATGTTTTTTCATGCTTTATGCACCTTTTGGTGGATTACCTATCCTTACGTCCGCCAGCGCCTGGGCTAAACTGGAACCTATATTTTCTGTATTGTTAAGATATTGATTCTTCGCCGGAGTGGGAGGCGGAGCTTCCATATCTTTAATGCTCAACCGAATTTTCTTCGCTTTGGCGTCAATGCTCTTCACATAAGCCGATACGGAATCTCCCACGGAATATAATTCCGAAGAGCTCTTGACACGCTTCTGGCTTATTTCTGAAATATGGACAAGACCTTCAATTCCTTCTTCAATTTCCACAAAAATTCCGAAGTCGGTGAAGTTCGTTATCTTGCCGGTGACGATACTGCCCGGAACATATTTTTGCGCCAGGTCTTCCCACGGATTCTTTTCAATCTGCTTGATCCCCAGAGAAAACTTTTCGTTTTCAATATCAACGTTTAAAACAACGGCCTCGACTTCCTGACCCTTCTTAAAATGTTCGGCCGGATGAGTTACTCGATGCTTCCAGGAAATATCGGAAACATGCACCAGACCGTCAATGCCTTCTTCAATGCCGACAAAAACACCA
>DAOQVG010000236.1:0-3688 GCA_035341435.1 Smithellaceae bacterium | reverse complement strand
GTCCGCCCGGAGCAAAGGAAACCTGAAACGCAAGCAATAACAGAAGTCCCACCATTAAACCCGGCATAATCCAGCCGCCGGCTTTTGCCTGTGGATAGGAACGCCCCAGACTGAAGCCTTTTTTCAAGAACAAAATACCGATAAAAATTCCCGCTGTCAGTCCCAGAAGGCCTAAAATGGCATTTCCGTCGCCACCGGCCAGCCGCAGCAGCGCCCTCCACGGACAGCCCAAAAATACCAGTGCACCGATCATGGCAAATAAACCGAGAAAGAAACGAATTAATGGAGAGGAGCCGCCGCGCGGTTTATATTCACCCGCAAAAACCGCCATGATAAAAGAGCCTAAAACAAAACCCATAATTTCGGGCCGCAGGTACTGGACAACTTCCGCCCGGTGCAGTCCCAGCGCGCCGGCAATGTCCCGTTCAAAGCAGGCGACGCAAATGCCCATGTTCGCCGGATTGCCGAAATACTGCAACAGGGCGGCAAAAACACCGATTATTGCGCCGGCAATGATAATTTCGATTCGTGAGGAAAAAATATTTTTCATCCAACAGCCCCCTGTTAAATATTGTTGCGTGTATCTAACAGACCGAAATTACAAAAGCAAATTCATAAAAGGAATGATTTCGAAGGAATTATTCTCTTTAGTAATGGCTTCTTTCCTGATCAGATACCATCAACATTAATCTCCTGTTGCAAGAGAAGCCGAGCTGCTGATCAAGGGGGAACAAGGTATTGTACAAAAATAGAGAAACCGCCAATGTCAAAGAAAGACGTTAACGGTTTATTCCGAATATTCTGAAAAGTTAATAAAATCAGCCGGTCTTCGGGATATTGATCAACCCGGTCATTTAAGAATATTCCAGGCGCAGCTGACCATCGGTTCGTAGCCCTTTTCCTGCATAATCATATCCAGATGAATCAGGCTTATCGCGGAAACATCCATATCGCGCGCAAAAAGGCCGCCCGCACGATAAAGAGTAACTAGATACTTTTTGCATTTGTCGCAGATAAAGGCGGATTCCTGCGTCTTTTTCTCTATATAAAAATAATCCATTCCTTCCGGAGCTTCATTTTCACAGTAAGGGCAGATTACACGCGTGAAGCGCCAGTAGTGTCCGCAGGCGCTGCAATGCAGGAAACGTTTGCCGCCCTGCTCCTCAATGAAGGCAATTGATGGAAAGGCGCCGCAAATCGGACAGTAGCCCTTCTCCCATGTAAAGTCGCCCAGCGCAGCCGTTATTTCCTTGTTTCTTCTTTCGAGGATAACGCGGCTGACCAGACTCATCAGAAATGAAGCATTGGAAGGAGATACTTTGAGATCTTTGGCCCAACTGTCCGCCGGATTATCTTTTCCTTCCGCGGAGACTTTAAAATAATCCGCCGGATTGATTTTCCCCTGCTGAATAAGATCGGTCAGCAAATCAATGCTCTCCGCAAGCTGCGGCATACCTTCTTTAACACCGGCCGCTATGGATAGAGTGACATCTTTCAATGAATCTTCCGGCAGGAACAGGTTCATCTGACGGGCCACCGGTACGCCTGCCGCCAGCTTTTCTCTATCGATAAGCGAGCAATCCAGACTTTGGGAAGAAGAAAGCATCGCCAGTTGCCTTTGTTTAATGATGATCGGTCCAAAAGCTTTTAAAATAGCGCTGCTGTGAGGACTCTGTTCGCAGGCAAAATCGATTATATTTTCAATGTCCAAACTTACTTCTTCAGTTGCCATTATCTTTCATTTCCTTTTATTTTTATTTGGAATCAAACAACAGTCGGAAAATGTTGTAATTTAACCGGAAATACCAACCGTTGGAAGCGGCGCCTACCGTATCAGATGTATGTCATTTTTGCCAGCACATTGTTTATGTATTAAAAATTGACAGAACTTGCGCGGTTGTGTTAACCCTCACGTCATTGGTGTAACGATCAGAATTGCGGAGGATGTTCAAAATGAAACGATTGCGGGATCAGTCCGTTGTCAATCTCCCTGCCCCCAGGCTGGCGGGAAAAATGTCGCTGGAAGAAACATTAAACTGTCGCAAATCAATTCGAGATTTTTCTCCCGAACCTTTGACCATAGAAGAGATGTCACAGCTGCTCTGGGCGGTTCAAGGCGCAACACGCAACGGGGAGGGCAGAACTACTCCATCGGCGGGCGCCCTGTATCCCCTGGAAGTCTATGTAGTGCTGCAGGAAGGCGTATTCCATTACAGCCCTGGAGAGCATTCCCTGTCCCGCCGTTCGGAGCAGGATCTGCGTGAACCTCTCTCCATAGCGGCCCTGGAGCAAAATTTCATCCAGGAGGCGCCGGCGGTTTTCGTCATTGCCGCCGTATATGAAAGGTCGGCGGAAAATTACGGCCCCCGTGCGGACAGATATGCGAAGATGGAAGCCGGCCATGCCTGCCAGAATCTCCTGCTCCAGGCGGTATCGCTGGGCCTGGGAGCTGTTCCCGTGGGAGCGTTCCAAGACAGGATAGTCAGGAAGACTCTGCAATTTCCCCTCCACCATGAACCTTTATATTTGATACCCGCAGGAAGGAAACCCTGATCAACAAAACTTTCGGCTCCATTATCAAGAGACCGGACGCTTAGTGCATCCGGCAACTGCCGTCTGCGCATTATCCTTTCCCGTGAAGGCAGGGATCGGGCTTTCTGCGGCGTTCACCGTGCACGTCTCATCTCTCAGAATGGGCGCACCCTGCCGCAGTTTTTTTACCGTTCGCCTCCATCGGGCGTTTTCGCCGACCAAGTCTTGTCTTTTCATTTTTCTACTTTTTATGCTAAGTTACGAACATTTAGATTCATTTTAGTAAAATTCGTGTCGGGATATGGATAAGCAGCGCATAAAATCATTGTGGGATGCAGCAAGACGGAAAGGCAAAGAGTATATTATTAAATTCATTGCCTGGCGCAAGTATAGAACTGCCCGTTATCATGGACTATCCCGCTGGGGCAAAGCGGGGAATAAAATACTGACCTTTGCCGGTTTCTTTCTGCTGTACCTGTTGCTGGTCGATATCAATTTCCTGTGGCTTTTTGGCAAATCACCTTCTCTGAAAAGCATCAGCGACCCGCCACAGTTGATCTCCTCCGAAATCATCAGCGCCGACGGCCGGGTTATCGGCAAATACTATGATGAGAACCGGAAACCGGTAAAGTACGAAAACATTTCTCCGGCCCTGATCAATACACTGGTCAGCACCGAAGATATCCGCTTTTACAAGCATTTTGGCATCGATATGCAGGGACTGTTGGCCGCATTCAAAGATGCGCTTCATGGCAATGCCCGCGGCGCCAGCACCATCACGCAGCAACTGGTCAAGAACCTGTATAAAACACGCAGCCGGCATTCGACCGGGCTGCTGGGTTATGTGCCGGGAATTCGACTGCTGATCGGGAAAACCAAAGAATGGACGGCGGCGATTAAGATTGAATTTTTATATTCCAAAAAAGACATTCTTGCCATGTATCTCAATACCGTAAATTTCAGCAGCAACGCCTATGGAATTCATACGGCGGCAAAGACATATTACGGAACCACCCCGGACAAACTCAATTACGAACAATCGGCCGTACTGGTGGGAATGTTGAAAGCAGTTACCGTCTATAATCCTTATTTGTACACGGAGCGGGCGAAAGAACGACGCAACGTGGTATTACAGCAGTTGGCCGACAACAAGTTC
>DAOQVG010000235.1:0-3725 GCA_035341435.1 Smithellaceae bacterium | reverse complement strand
TGAACCGCGCGGCGCCAAAGAAATAAAGAAAAAATTCCGCGGAGGCGTCTTTGTTTTTGTTTTGCCGCCCTCGCAGGAAGAATTGCTCAAGCGCCTGGAAGGGCGCGGCCACGAAAGCCTTGACGTCATACAGGCTCGATATGCCGAGGCGGAAAGGAATTGCAGGAAATCTTCTGGTATGATTATGTAATTTTCAATGATGACTTGGAAACGGCGGTCAATCAATTGATTTCGATTTATATTGCCCAAAAGTGTAAGATAAGTAACTTAAAAAAGAAGATTAAACAATTTATGCAAAAATAACAGACAAGAAGTTGCAGGGAGGTTGCAAAATATGGCCAGAATTACTGTGGAAGATTCTTTAATGATCGCCGGGACGAGGTTCGGTTTGGTATCTTTGGCTTCACAGCGGGCGCGTCTTTTGTTAAAAGGGGCGAAGCCTTTGCTGGAAAGCAAGAACAGAGAGGTTGTTGTCGCGTTGCGTGAAATTGCGGCCGGCAAGGTCAAATATGCTCATCCGGAATATCTGGAAGGGTCAAAAGAAGATTTCAAACCGATTCTTGATAATACAGAGTTTGTTGGCGATGAAGAATATCTCGAATAATCAAGCTGTTGATAAATTAATCTTCGCTCTTGACGCCGCCGGTCTGGAAGAAGCAATTTCCTGGATCGATCTTCTTTCCGGCTCTGTGGGGATGTTTAAGGTCGGCAAGGAATTGTTTACTTCCGTCGGTCCGGAAATAGTGGATTGCATCAAGCAGAGAAACCAGCGTGTCTTTTTGGATCTGAAATTCCACGACATTCCCAATACGGTTGCCCGTGCAGGCGAGGCCGCCGTCAAACTGGGCGTCGATATGTTTAATGTGCATGCTTCCGGCGGCAGTAAAATGATTCGGGAAACAGTGGAAGCCGTTCAGGCGGTTGCTGCAAAAAGCGGTCGGGTAAAACCGATTGTTCTGGCGGTTACTGTGCTAACCAGTTTGAATGACAACGATCTTCGTGAAATAGGATTTGAAAAAAACACCAATGATCTGGTCCTTCACCTGGCGACAATGGCGCAAAAAGCGGGAGCCGACGGCGTCGTGGCTTCACCGCAAGACATTGCAGCACTGCGCACCCATTTGGGTGATGAATTTATTCTCGTGACGCCGGGCATTCGCAGTGCACAGGAAACGGCAAAGGACGACCAGAAAAGAACTCTCAGCGCTTTTGATGCCGTTAAGCTGGGCGTCGATTACGTCGTTGTCGGCAGGCCCATTCGGAATGCGGCAGACCCGCTGGCGGCTTGCCGGAATATTGTTCAGGAGATTGCCTCCGGAATGGCTGCCGGATAATTCCCATTGCAAATCCAAGCGCTATCTTTGTTGGTCCTTCGGCAGGCTCAGGGCAGGCTTATAATTCATATTCAGGCTTGTCGAACCACGCTGACGGGGGCAGGGGTGGCTGCCGCCGCGATATCATCTTTGATTTGAAGCTGGAATATCAAGAGTGGAGATCATAAGCAGGGCATGGAAATAATTTACGGTATTAATCCGATCAAGGTTCTGCTCCGGCAGCAGCAAACAGGGTTGGAAAAAGTAGTTGTCGCCTCGGGAAGAGGCGGGAGCGCCCTGGCGGAAATCATCGCAGCCGTCCGGCAAAAAAAAATCCCCATAGAGTTTAAAAACAGACAGTACCTTGACGGGATGGCGGGCAATGCAGATCATCAGGGAATTCTTGGAGTTTGTAAATCTTTTGTTTATTCCGATTTGGATGATTTGCTGGCAAACCGCACCGAGCCTTTGGTCTATGATTTAATCCTGATTCTGGACGGCGTCATGGATCCCCAGAATCTGGGCGCGATTATTAGAACATCTTATTGTCTGGGAGCAAATGGAGTCGTAATCCCCGCCGACAGGGCTGCGTCCGTCACCGCCGCTGTTGTCAAAGCGTCCGCCGGCAGTACCGGACGGCTACCGGTCGCTCGCGTCACCAATTTATCGCAAACCATTGATTTCTTAAAAACCAGAGGTTTCTGGGTTTTCGGGGCGGATGCCCACGAAGGCGGTAATTTAACAGAAATGGATTTCAATTGTAATGTGGCCCTGGTGTTGGGCAGCGAAGCAAAAGGAATCCGTCCCCTCGTGAAGAAAAAATGTGACTTTTTGTTGTCGATACCTTTGATCCGAAGTTTTGATTCCCTCAATGTCTCGGTTGCCGCCGGGATTATCCAATACGAAATATTCAATTCACGTCTTAAAAGTTAAGAATAAATAATTTAAGCCGATATATAGGTATAAAAAAATAACAGGAAATTTAACCTGTTGAATTGACATGGAATATAATACATGACGTTACAGGTTTATTTTTCCCGGAGCAAGAAAGGATAAATATTCGGATATGCCGGCTTTTATTTGGGAAGGTACGACAAGAAGAAATGAGGTCAAAAAAGGCGAGATTGAAGCGGTTGATGTGCTGGCTGCCCGCGGCCTCTTGCGTCGACAGGGATATAAATCAATCACCGTAAAAACTAAACCCAAAGATATTGAAGAATATTTGACCTTTCTCAAAGGGAAAGTAAAAGAAAAAGATGTTGTTGTCTTTTGCCGTATCTTTTCGACAATGATTAACGCCGGTTTGCCGCTTATTCAATGCCTGGATCTTTTGGCGCAGCAGGAACAGAACAAAACCTTCAAAGAAATTATTAAAAAAGTAAAAGAAGATGTCGAAAGCGGGGCCAGTTTAACTGAAGCATTAAAAAAACATCCCGATGTTTTTGACGAACTTTTTATTAATTTGATTGCCGCCGGTGAAGCGGGCGGTATTTTGGATATTATTTTAGGGCGGCTTTCGGCTTATATGGAAAAGGCCATGAAATTGAAAAGCCAGGTTAAAGGAGCAATGACCTATCCGGCCGCCGTTCTGGTTATTTCCATCGGCGTTGTAGCTTTGCTGCTTATTAAGGTCATTCCGGTATTTAAAAAAATGTTTGAAGGCATGGGGGGTGAGCTCCCCGGTCCGACACAGTTTTTAGTCAATGCGAGTGAGTTTGCGCAGAGTTATTGGTGGGTTATGGTCGGTATAATAGTTGCTGTTGTGGTTGCCTTCGGCAGATTTTATAAGACGGAAAAAGGACGCTGGTCGATAGATTCTCTGCTGCTCAAAGCGCCCATATTTGGACCGCTTTTGAAAAAGGTTGCAGTTGCGAAATTTTCGCGGACGCTTTCCACCATGATGAATTCGGGTGTTCCCATTTTGGAGGGGTTAAATATTGTCAGTAAGACAGCCGGTAATGTGGTTGTTGAATCCGCCCTCATAAAAACGCGGCAAAACATCAGTGAAGGAAGAACCATTGCCGAGCCTTTGTCGGAAACCGGCATATTCCCGCCGATGGTTGTGCAAATGATTGCTGTTGGTGAAGCGACGGGTGCCTTGGATACAATGCTTAGCAAAATCGCCGACTTTTACGACGACGAAGTTGATGCGGCGGTGGCGGCGATGACAGCGCTGTTAGAACCGGTTATGATGGTCTTCCTGGGCGGAGTTGTCGGCGGCATGATTATCGCGATGTATCTGCCGATCTTCAAGATGGCTTCCGTTGTTGGTTAATACCCAAATATTGTCTTGAATTGAGAAATGATATAATTTCAGAAACTGTATTGGTAAAAATTATATTTACCCGGTTTGGGATAAAAAATGGTCGGGATGGCGCGATTTGAACGCGCGACTCCTGCGTCCCGAACGCA
>DAOQVG010000234.1:0-3731 GCA_035341435.1 Smithellaceae bacterium | reverse complement strand
TCCCTGACGCTTATCTTCAGCACAGCGGCACAGGCGGCGGATACCATTAAAATCGGCATTGCCGGTTCTCATTCCGGCGATCTGGCTTCCTACGGATTGCCCACGGTCAGGGCGGCCCATCTGGTAGTCAGAAATATCAACGCCAAAGGCGGCGTTAACGGTAAAAGAGTGGAACTGGTAATCGAAGATGACGCCTGCAAACCGGAGCTGGCCACAAACGTCGCTACGAAACTGGTTTCCGCCCGAGTTCACGCCGTCATCGGTCATATCTGCAGCGGCTCGACCAAGGCGGCTTTACGCACTTACAAAGACGCCAAAATTATCGTCATTTCGCCGTCGGCAACCAATCCGGAACTCACCATGTCCGGTCAGTACCCCAATTTCTTCCGCACAATCGCCCCCGACGACACACAGGCCCGACTTGCCACCAATTTTGCAATGCAGACACTGAAGTTCACCAGGTTTGCGATTATTCATGATAAAGGCGACTACGGCAAAGGGTTTGCCGAGTATGCCTACAAATTCATTAAAAGTTCGGGAAAGGGACAGGTGGTGCTCTATGAAGGAATCACACCGGGCGCGGTGGATTACTCAGCCATTGTCCAGAAAATAAAATACACCAAGGCCGATGCCGTAATTTACGGCGGTTATCATCCCGAAGCCGCTTCCATTGTGCAGTAAATGCGCAGAAAGGGAATGAAAACCGCCTTTATCTCCGACGACGGCGTTAAGGATCAGACTTTTATTAAAGTGGCCGGAGTATATGCCGAAGGCGTCTATGCCTCCGGGCCCAAAGACACCACTAGAAATCCCCTGGCTGTTGCGGCCATCGCCGAACACAGGAAAGGATACGGTTCGGAGCCGGGAGCTTTTTATCTGAACGCTTATGCGGCCGTTCAGGCAGTCCTCAATGCCATGAACAAGGCCCGATCAACTGAATATAATGCGGTTGCCAAAGCTTTGCGCACTTATCAAACAGACACCCCCCTGGGAAAAATTAAATTCAACAAGCAGGGAGACGCCGTTGGAGCAGGTTTTTCCATTTATCAGGTACGCAAAGGAGCATATGTGGAGCTAAAATAAAAGCAGGGCTGAAGGCAATTAAGGGGGCTATAATGACAGCCGGTCGATATGATGTATCAGGACTTGTCGAAGCCCAGTATGAGCCGGGTTCTCGGGGACGTGTCTTGAGAAATCGCTTGGGTATTACCAGTAAGCGGTTAATGGACGAGACAGAAGCGAGAGAGCAAAAACGGGCGTTGCAGGAGATATTGACCATATATACGGCGGATCATCGTTTTAAATCGGCAGATATCCAACGGATGCATAAAATCTGGCTGGGTGGAATCTATGAGTGGGCCGGGCATTATCGACAAGTCAATTTATCAAAAGGCGCCTTTCCTTTTGCCGCGGCGGGAAGGATTCCTGATTTAATGGACAACTTTGAAAAGAGACCCCTTCGGCAATTTACCCCTTGCCTGTTTGCGGCGCAACCGGAGGTGGTTCACGCCCTTGCTGTTGTCCATACGGAACTGGTTCTCATTCATCCCTTCAGGGAAGGCAACGGTCGAGTGGCCCGTATGCTGGCCATTGTGTTGGCGGCACAGGCCGGTCTTCCACCTCTGGATTTCGGCCATCTTCAGGGTCGGAAAAAGCTGGAATATTTCCGGGCTGTACAGGCGGGGATGGATTATGATTACGCTCCGATGGAGGAGATATTTACCTGTGTGATCGAGAGGACGTTGAAGCGACGCAGCCAACCTTAGTTTTCCTGGCTTGCCCCGTGACTCCTAGTGCACGACGGGCAGCGGCACTTGCGCCCTCAATGGCCGAGGAAGAGATGACAGAGCGGGTGAGCCAGACGTCGCATTCCACGGGATCTTGGAGATAAGGATTAGTTTTGATCAATGATGCTGTCTTGCTTTTTTTCGTTTTTAGCATGGTTATAGACTAAACGACTTTTACTATTTTGGCAATACCTTTCGTACTTCTCGTCTGTGGATTCAAGTCTTGACGTTATACGCCTTTTCAAGTATTAAACTGCACAATTTTTCTGCAAGTTGTTTATCAACAATAACAAACCCAATGGGTGGCAAGACTGTAACATTGTAATAGCTACAGGTATAAGAAGTCCAAACAAATATGGTTAGCAATGTTATGGCCTTGCCACCCGCGGGGAGATAAAATAAGAGAAAGGTTGAGGGCTCGAAGACCGGCGTATGCTGGTGAAGGAAATTAGATGAATTTTTTTTGGGATTTATTTTTGGGCGGTATTACCCGCGGCAGTATTTACGCTCTGATCGCCCTGGGTTATACCATGGTTTACGGTATTCTCGAGCTGATTAATTTCGCCCACGGTGAAATATACATGATCGGCGCTTTCACCGCCCTGATCGCGGCTTCCATCCTGACGATGCAGGGTTTGACCGGCATCTCCGTTCTGCTGCTGGCCATGCTTATTGCCGTCCTTTATTCCTCGGCCTACGGCTATTCCGTAGAAAAAATCGCGTATAAGCCGCTGCGCCGGGCTCCCCGCCTTTCACCGCTGATCAGCGCCATCGGCATGTCCATTTTCCTGCAGAATTACGTCATGCTGGCTCAGACATCCGATTTTCTTCCCTTTCCCGACCTGCTGATGGATGTTGAGCTGCCGGAAGCTATTGCCGAGTGGATAGCTCCGTCGGAATTTATGATCGTCGTTTCAGCCGCCGTGCTGATGATTTGCCTGACACTGGTTTTAAAGTTCACCAAAATGGGCAAGGCCATGCGCGCCGTGGCGCAGGACCGCGAAATGGCGATGCTTCTCGGCATCAATGTCAACCGGATTATTTCCCAGACATTTATCATCGGCTCGGCCCTGGCCGCCATCGGCGGTGTCCTGATCGGCTCGCATGTCGGCAGAATAAACTTTTACATCGGGTTTGCCGCCGGCATTAAAGCCTTCACCGCAGCCGTTCTGGGCGGCATCGGCAGCATACCCGGCGCCATGCTGGGCGGCCTGGTTCTGGGGCTGACGGAAAGCTTCGCCACCGGGTACGTATCCAGTGATTATGAAAACGTATTTGCCTTCGCCCTGCTGGTGCTGATACTGATTTTCAAGCCGGAAGGACTTCTGGGCCGCTCCTCCCAGCAAAAGGTATAGACCGGAGAAAAACGATGAAATTTGGCGAAGAATTAAAAAAATCGTTTTTTATAGCTCTGGGGCTGATTCTCCTCACCTTCCCCATTATGGTTATCCAGGTCAATACTATTGAAAATGTCGTTGTCTGGCGCTGGCGGAATTCAATCTTTATCGGCCTGGGCGGATTTATATTTTCTTTCTTCTGGCTGCTTTTCCAGAAAAAGAAAAGCGAGTCCAGCCCGCAAACGCCGGCGGGACATTCACGACTGCATCGCATAATAGACGAACCGCGCCTCTACCGCCCCGCCCTGAGCATTATTGTCTTCCTTGCCCTGATCTTCCCGTTTGTTTTTTCCCACTACCAGGTCAATATCATGACCACCGCCCTGATCTATGTCATGCTGGGGCTGGGATTGAATATTGAAGTGGGGCTGGCGGGTCTCTTGGATCTGGGCTATGTGGCTTTTTATGCCGTCGGGGCCTACAGCTATGCCCTGCTCAATTATCATTTCGGTCTGGGTTTCTGGACCGCGCTTCCGGCGGGCGCCATCCTTGCCGCTTTCGCCGGTATTCTGGTCGGCTTTCCCGTGCTGCGTCTGCGCGGCGACTA